>NZ_JAAHIG010000660.1:0-2287 GCF_010692305.1 Moorena sp. SIO4G3
ACCTGAAAAATTTTCAGAAAACTTAAGATTTTATTCAATAAAACTTAACATAGCTAAAAAAAATATAAAAAAGTAAATCAATAGTAAATCATGGAGTCCAAGTAACTATGACCCTTTAGGGCAGGGGGTCAATCGTGGCCAGGGATAGCTTTAGCCAAGCATAAGGGTCAGTAGACATTAGACCTCTTGCATAAGTCTGATCAACCTTGGTGAAGACAAGGCAAAAGGCAAAAGCGATGCAGCGCGGTCTTGGGGGTTTCCCCCATGAGCGACTGCATCAAGACGGCAAAAGGCAAAAGGGATAGATTTTGATTTCATATTTATTTTTGCAAGAGGTCTATTAGACATTGTATTGGGGATGAGACTTGGGCTTGGTGCAGGTTGAATCTTAATCATCTTTTTTCGCCTTCACCCCAACTAACTCTGAATTACCATCCAAAGAACCGTATAGGATATTTCCCCTCTTGTTGTCTTGTTTATAGAAAACTAGTCGTTGCTGCAATCGTTGCAGCTGCCGTTGAGCTGCTTGTGGATTCTTAGAGTAATACTTCTTCAGGTCAATCTTAAAGTAGCGATTAATCTCTGACCATGGGATATCCCAAAGTTGGTCACCACAAAGTACCTCCAATTCCCATCCTTCAATATCAGTGTCTTTGATGTCTAGCTCAACTTCCCTGGGTTCAACTTCAATCAGCTTGCACTTCTCCATTTTGTTAGGGGAGCAGCTACTGAGTAATGTTACTCCCACACTCAGCAACAAGACAATGATAAACAGTTTTTGATTAAAAAAAGATTTTTGGTAAATTTTCATGTCCGCCACCAAACTTGACTCCTAATAGTATTTACTCATTCATTCCCAGCTAAATTATAGATTTGATCTAGGGATGAATTACCGGAACTGTGAACTATTCATCCCTATCAAAAGGCAGTTGACAAAATACTATTTTTTTGCTACGAAATAGTCTAAATTCACCAGCTAGAGTAGCTACGTAAGTCCTGAAAATGAAGCATGTTTGAATTCTGGATTCGTCAATTACTCGATTTTAGATCAAACTAGATATAGAAAATAATCACTGGTCAGTAGGAAAAATTAGATAGTTCATTCAGTTGAGTGATAATGAGGGTAGCAACGAGATCCAAAAAACTAGGGATAGGAAGTAACAACTGACCAATGACCTGACCAATCACAAGGAAACATTCCTTAAAAATTACTCTTTATGAATCATGAGCAAGATAAAACTACCATTAGCACCACCAATCTTAGGAATTACATTAGCAATTGTCAGCTTTAGTAGCTGTATTGCCTTGCCACGTATTTCAACAGCTAATCCTAGCAATTCCCGGTTGGACTCAGATCAACGTTCCCCAAAAGCAGAAGTGGCTCACAACCACCGAGAGCAAGAGCGAATTACTTCAAGAACTCTACAGCCATTAGGGATCAGTCTAGCTTGGATGCCACCAGATGTACCGGAACGAGGTGTACCCGGTAAACGAAAAGCAGCGGCAAGCCGTGGGCGATGTCCACAAGTCAAAGAACCTTTGACTGCCTTAGTCCCTTCTACGCCCACCATTGCCAGTGATGGTCAAATTCCATTGACCGTAGGTCACGCTACGCGAACAGAATCAGTTTTCGGCTTAACCGTTGTTTCTCATCCCACCTTCTGGTTTTATGTTCCCTATGCCCTGACACCGGACTTGCCTTTGGAGTTTGTGCTACAAGATGAAAACTATAACGAAATCTACTGGACTAAATTTGTGGCCTCATCGTCCTCACCAAGTGTAGTAGGCATCGAACTTCCATCAACAGTCACCTCCCTTGAGGTTGGTAAACAGTATCGTTGGTACTTTGTGGTTAAATGTGAGCGACTGGGGTCTCCTGTAGTGACAGGCTGGGTAAAACGGATGGCACTCAACCCATCCCTCAAAAATCAGTTAGACCAAGCGACATTAGAACAGAAAGCGATTATCTATGCCAGATCAGGGATCTGGTATGATACCCTAAATGCTCTAGCTAAGCTACGTCAGCAAAATTCTAGCAATGATCTGCTGATCAAGGATTGGGTGAAATTATTGCAGTCTGTTGACTTAGATGGGATAGCCCTTGCACCCCTTCTGGAATTTTAAGATCAAGTGCAACATTTAACCTGTGCAAACCTACTTATCAGCAGGAATGACCTGTATAGCACCAGGTGAAAACCTGGTGGTTGTTGCCGACAAAGCACGAATCATTATGTTCCGTGCGCCATTCCAATCCCGTGGTAATGAGAAACCACATTTTGGGCATTGG
>NZ_JAAHIG010000661.1:0-2246 GCF_010692305.1 Moorena sp. SIO4G3
CTCCCGACTCCCGACTCCCGACTCCCTAAAAAACTTCTATATTATTTAATATTAAGGAAACCCCGTCCTTCAACTTGCATGGTTACGGTAGGGAAATAGCTAGACTGCTTCTTGAGGAAGTTATATTGCTTTTCATTAGTTGTTATCCGAGCTAAAGCATTACCTCGTAAAACTAATTGAGCGATTTTGTTTTTTGAATCGACACAGACATAGAACCCATCTTCGCTTTTCTCTGGAACCTGCAAATAGTTGTCATTTGGACAATTATTTTGTTGGTTATTTTGATTATCTTCTTCGGGACTTATATCAATGTAATTTACCAAGGTTTGAACTGGAGTATCGTAAGCAGCATCTCCTTTTGTCCACTGATTCAACTTGTCCTTGAGGGTGTTTCCTGGCTCGCTGAGATTAAAGGATTTAAAGCCTTTGCTAGCGGGTATATCAGCCGCTTCTTTTGGAGCTAGACTGATGACTTTATCATGAATTTCAAACCGACCAATTTTACCAATATCTAACCAATCAGTCTTTTCCTCAATTAAGTAATAGGCAACCAGAGCATAGACAAAGGTATCATTTCCCTCGGTTAAGTCCCCAATCTTTCTATTTTTGCCGTTGACATCTACCTTCTGATCCTCTCTATCAAAATACTTCCGCTTCCAGAATACCAACACAGGTTTACAGTTGTTTTTTGGGTTACAACCATTTGTTCCAGCAAGTGGTGGGATTTCGTTATGGATTCCAGAGTCATCGTAGATATAGACCGCTTGCTCCAAGTCTCTGGCTATATAGTCGATAGCAGCTTGGATTTCTTGTTCTGAAGTAGTTTTGGCTTGCTCTTTACGGTCAGTATCTAGGACAGTAATCATAAATCTCAATAGTGGCGCGATGATTAGCACCGCAACGATCATGGCCACCAGGAGTTCAATTAAGGTAAAGCCGCCATGGTTGATCTTAGACTTGTTGCTTTTAACTTTATGGGCGAGAAAGGTTCTGAGTGAGTTAATCATGGTTGGGGTTTCTGTCAGTAGTATTTGATAGTAGTTACCTTATTAGTGACAAGATTATTTACAACCTAGGCGATCGCAAAAACGGCTATAACTTGGTGTACCTGTGGTAATTTCTGTAGTCATTTCCACTAGGGGTGCTTTGCGATCGCTTAATCCTGGCCCCCCGGCTTTCGCCTTATACACCTTACCCTTCTCCTTGTTCTCCTCATCCTTTTTTCTTGTCAATTCACCTTTATCCTTAAAGGCATCCGCTCGGTAAACCCGCACCCCCAGAAAGTAGGTTGTCTCAGGATTTCTGGCATTTTCGTCTGCCGGGATACTCCGAAATGCCTGAATGATTAAGTCTCTGGAACTGTTCTTGCTACAGCCAGCCTCTTCATCAAGGTCTACGCAGTAAATACTGTTATCCAACTTATTTTTGCAATAGGGATAGTCTTTAATATTTGTTGGACAATTCAACTGTGGTTCAGGAGCCTTAACCTCAGCCAATTTCTTTCTTTCTTTTAAGATATCTTTGGCTTCCATCTTTTTCGTCTTTGCGGGAGGAGCAATGGCTCCAGTCCGCACACCATCGATGTAAGCCCTAGCTGCTTGCACTCCTATTTCCACTCGTCGCGACTGGACTCGATTGGCCACTCCTAAGACAATCATGGGTGAGATGCCAAGCATGAGAATAGTAATAATCATCATTGCCATCAAGGATTCCATGATTGTGAAACCAGCATCTGATGATTGGGAAAGGGGTTGTTGCTTCTGGGGATTAATCATGGTTTAAGTCTTAATTCTTAAGTTGCGTAGGGTGTGTTAGGGGCGGACTTGCCGTTATTTTTTGCTCCGTAGCCAGTCTTGGGATAGTCCGCCCCGTAACGCACCACCGGGTCAAACAGCTTTTAGGAGATGCACCCTGTCAGATCCCCCCTAACCCCCCTTAACCAGGGGGGAACCGGAACCAGATCTAGATGTAGGGTGGGCAGTGCTGGAGTTAGATTCATTAGCTTGTCCTAGGTTGGGGTTAGCACTGCCCACCAACCAGGGAGTGTCAGATCCCCCCTCACCCCCCTTAACCAGGGGGGAACCGGAACCAGATCTAGATGTAGGGTGGGCAGTGCTGGAGTTATATTCATTAGCTTGTCCTAGGCTGGGGTTGGCACTGCCCACCAACCAGGGAGTGTCAGATCCCCCCTCACCCCCCTTAACCAGGGGGGAACTGGAACCAGATCTAGATGTAGGGTGGGCAGA
>NZ_JAAHIG010000662.1:0-2274 GCF_010692305.1 Moorena sp. SIO4G3
CTGGTATAGTGCGGCTCGTTCCTAGGAAGAGACTCCTGAAACAGGAGAGGTAAAACTAGGGGAATTCGCGGGAAATATCCCGAAATCCTAACTATCTGTGGGATGGTGGTGAAAACCCACCCCTTTAAGAGATAAGTGACTCCCTACCTTGGCCACACCGAATAGACGGCAATCTATAGAGTGAAGCTGGCACCAGGGCGGAATCAGAGGTGAAACAGATTATCCACACTGCCGCTAACGGGGAGGCGACATGGGTAACAGTAGCAAAAGTCCTGAAAAAGTGTCTAAGGGTCAAACCGCAATCTGTTAATATGCGAGATTTTATCCTTTTATTCTCACGGCGTTGTTATACCGATAGCCGTAATCTCTGAGAAGAGGATAGGCAAATTGGACTGCCCTAAATCGTCAAAACAATCCAACAGATGGAACGAGTAAAAACGACAGCAAATTAGGTCTGAAGGATTAGTCGAACCTTTAGTAAGTTATGCCAAACTTAATCCCTACTGTCGGGTAGGATGTAGCCGGAAACTGGCTACGGGTATCAAGATAAACAAACTTAAGGAGAGCATAGGTAGACACATGTCTAATCGATATAGTGACCTCTGGAAAGGACAAAAGTGGAAAAAGCTCCGCCGAAATCTCTTCCGCCTACAAAAGCGAGTTTATAAAGCAGTTCGAGAAGGAAACCTAAAGAAAGCTAGGTCTCTACAAAAACTGATTCTGAAATCCCGTTCAGCTCAACTTTTGGCAATCCGACAAGTGACACAGCTCAATCAAGGAAAAAGAACCGCTGGAGTAGATGGGAAAGCCTCCCTAAACTACAAAGAAAGGTTCGAGGTACTTAAAAAACTAGGCTCCAATGCGGAAAACTGGACCCATCAAGGCTTAAGGGAAATCCCTATAGCCAAGAAAAACGGGGGTACAAGAATGTTGAAAGTACCGACAATCCAAGATAGAGCATGGCAATGTCTAGCAAAATTCGCTCTTGAACCGGCTCATGAAGCCACATTCAGTGCCTATAGCTATGGATTCAGAACTGGCAGATGTGCCCAGGACGCACAAAAAATGCTATTCCAAAACCTGAACTCTGGGAAAAAAGGCATCAACAAAAGAATAATTGAACTAGACATCAAGAAGTGCTTTGACCGAATCTCCCACGACTCCATCATGGATAGATTGCTAGCACCTGCGGGTCTGAAAATAGGGATATTCAGATGTCTAAAAGCAGGCATCAATCCGGAATTCCCGGAGCAAGGAACGCCCCAAGGAGGTGTGGTCAGCCCACTTCTCGCCAATATAGCACTAAACGGAATAGAGGAAGTAAACCCTAACATTAGATGCATCCGTTATGCAGACGACATGGTTATAATCCTCAAGCCTAAAGACAACGCTGAAAAGGTACTGAATAAAATCAAAGCCTTTTTAACAGAACGTGGGATGGAAATCAGTGAAGAAAAGACCAAGCTAACCAAAACGACAGACGGATTTGACTTCCTATGAAGTTACCGTAAGAATAAAGAAGCCTTTACAGGCGACAGACTATGCAAAAAAGGGTTAAAAATTATTAATTAAGGCTTCTTTATTCTAAGGTTTCGTCTCCTGGGGTGGAAATTCCGCGTCCAGAAAAACGGAAAATTTCGATGTATTCCCTCTGAGGAAAACCACCGGAATATACGTAAGAAGATTAAAACCGTGGTGAATAGCTCGAACTATGGAGCCGAAGTTAAAGCAAAGAAATTAGCACCAATCGTACGTGGGTGGAGGAATTATCACAAAAGTTGTGACATGAGCAGCTCCCGAGATAGTTTATGGTTTTTAAATAAAACCGCAAACCGTAAATTCCGAAAGGAAAAGAAAGTGAACCGGTACAAAGCCGATGAACTATGCAAGAAAGCCTTTCCAACCGTAGGATACGAACAAAACCAGCACGTAAATGTAAAAGGGACTAAGTCCCCATACGACGGGGACATAGTCTACTGGAGCAAGAGAAACTCCAAAATATACGATAATGCTACCTCAAAAGCTCTAAACAGGCAAAACCATTCTTGTGGATACTGCAAAATGAAATTCATAGATGAGGAAAGGATACACCTCCACCACATAGATGGAAATCATGACAACTGGAAGGTAGACAACCTCACGGCTGTTCACCAAAGTTGTCACCAGCAATTACACTGGAGCCAAAAAGATACTCAGGAGCCGTGTGAGGTGAAAACTTCACGCACGGTTCTGAAGCGGAGGTGCCCTGGATAATACCAGGCATCGACCGTAACA
>NZ_JAAHIG010000663.1:0-2246 GCF_010692305.1 Moorena sp. SIO4G3
AACCTCGACGATAGGCTGGTCTGTTCCAAAATTCTTCTCAACACTTGACTCAGATCGCTAATCATCCTGACTGACCTGGTTGGATTTACTTAGCAGCCACGCACCAGACTCTCAAAGCCTAAAGCGTACCGGTGGGCAGTGCACCAGACCGATTCCGAAGGTGGCCATAGCGTTGCTAGGCACTGCCCACCCTACGATTAATCTCTGCTGCCCCATCTCCCCATCTCCCCATCTCCCCACCCTCCCCACCCTCCCCACCCTCCCCACACTCTATAGTACTTATCCTGCCGTAGGAGTTTCTATGCTCTTGATTAGATTACTTCTATACAACGTAGTTGCTGGGCTCAGTGGCTCGCCCAAAAAGTCCCCAGAGAATAAACTATGGGGATTATAATACTTATAGGTTATGCCCTTACGTAAACTATAATATCCAAAGGGCAAGCAGGCTTCTTGGGGCAGCGGTGCTATAGTATCGTTCTCTAGTAATTGGTAAACCTCTGCTTCAGACCTAGGCTCATAAACACACCCCAGGCCAGAGTATGCACTGTCCCCCAGAAGTACAGAGGGTTTACCCCAGTAAGCCGCTTCCACACCAGTTGTTGAACCATAGGTAACCACCACATCGGCCCAGTCCATTAATGCATAGGAGTCAACCTTGGAATCCGGGGGAATAACCTGGACATTTTTTCCCGTCAAAGACTTCCACCAGTTGCGGCTTTCTAATGACTTTTTCTTAAGGTGAGGATGGACTCGAATCGTCAAATAACAGTCCATCCGATTAGATACCCAAGTGAGCAGAGACTTTACGGCTTCCCTTTGATTCTTAAAAATTGGATGCTTCACAAAATCCCCAAGTGCAGCCCATTCATCATCACTAGAAGAGTAGTAGACAATCTGACGATGATTGCCCGTTCGCTCAGGTACGAGACCTTGTTGTTGCTCAGACGTAAAACTAGTCCATCCAATTCCCTCTCCCTGCCTTTTACGCTGATAATAGGAATGTCCTAACTCTTCTCTATCCATACCAGCCTGTTGCCAATAGATTTGTAGCTGTTCGCGCATATAGGCATAATCATAAGGCGACTTCTGACAGAGTTCGTATCGCTCATAGGTGGCTCCTCGGTCATAGTATTGAAATTCAACACCAAGGTGTTTAGCTGCCTCAAAGATCCCTTTAACGCAAGCATATCGTCCACTAAAAGCAATTATTTTCTGTGGGTTATACTTGAGAATAAGTGCCCTGGCCTTTTCATAAACCATTGCTGCAGAACGCAAATATCCTTGTATAAGTGGATAATGCTCATCAGGATCGGGATCCCAGGATAGTGTTCGCGATATCAGGGAAGAGACTGTAGATAAACCCAGAGCAGCGTCGTTGTACTTGTAGGCTCTGACCTCGCTCAAGCTATGAGGAGCCTTTTGGGCATAGTCTTGAATAGTTAACTGAGTTTTTTCTGACAAAAATTCGTCCGGTAAAATGCTTACTCCATAGTTGTTTAAAATGCTTTGAAGTTTGTAGACTTTATGTTTCCAACTTACTCCTGCAAGCTTCTGAGAACCGCTCTTGGGAATTAATCGAACGTCATCCGGATTATCGACATAGATAAAACAAAATCCTGTTTTCTTCCCAGCAACTGCTGCATTAATAGCAATTTCTCCAGCTGTTCCTAGATAAGGAGCAAAAGCAAATGACTGAATTATTAATACATCCATAGTATAAAACCTCCTGCTTTGATATAAGTTGAAAAAGGGAATAGGGAATAGGGAATAGGGAATAGGGAATAGGGAATAGGGAATAGGGAAAATTAGGAAAGAGATACGACGATTTTTGGGTATTATGAGAAATAAGTATTTTGTTTCATGATTTATTTGTAAATGCAATAGCATTTTCAGAGTTCATGTAGCCAATTCCGTTGCTAGGCACTGCCCACCCTAGGATTAATCGGTCAAGTTGATGTCGGTGGCCAGTTCACCAGACAAATTCCTGTGCTGGCCATCGCGTTAGTAGGCACTGCCCACCCTAGGATTAATCTCCCGACTAAGGTGGGCAGTGCACCAGACAGATTCCTGTGCTGGCCATCGGGTTAGTAGGCACTGCCCACCCTAGGATTAATCTCCCGATGACTCCAGTGCAATCCCTCTCAACCAGCCACTGATTAGTCAGCAAGCTTACACCCTTTACGTAGATATTAGTCCAGAACGCAAAGGAGCTGATGACACTAATGTTCCCTTTCCAGAGCAAGCTC
>NZ_JAAHIG010000664.1:0-2242 GCF_010692305.1 Moorena sp. SIO4G3
GCTCATGGTTTGAAGTTACCGTAAGATAGTGGAGCCTTATTAACAAATATTTAACCCTTTTCTGCATAACCTGCTAACTATAAAGGCTCCACTATCTAAGGTTTCGTCTCCGGGGGGAACCCCCAAGACCGCACTGCCTCCCCAAGACCGCGCTGCATCGCTATTACCCATTACCTATTACCTATTACCTATTACCTATTACCTTAGTACTAATGTTGCTGCATAAGTGACATGCTCCCTCCCTGCTCCGTGCTCCCTGCTCCGTGCTCCCTGCTCCCTGCCTCCTAAAGCCTAGCAAAAAGTACCTCAAACATCACTGATATTTGCTATATATTATGTAGAGATGTTAGCTAGAATGTCTCTACATAAGTTTTTTGATTAGCCATGCTTTAGTAAATTAATTATCTTGATAATATTCTGTTTAATTGTTAAAAACAAAAAATTAACAAAATAAAATGCAATAATAAATATTAACTATAAAAAAATAACTAAGCAGCTACTTATGATGGTACTTGATTTTTGATAAAATTGTAGTATTAATTAGCTGGTTGACTAGATTTTTATTTATCTAGCAAGACTTTTAAAAAAATTAATTGAATCAGGAAGGCATAGCAGTTGACAAGTTACCTTTAAATGGTTAAACAGATACACTCTAGCTGTAAGAATTCATCGATCAGCTTCTGAGGGGTCAGCTTTTAAATCAAGACAAACATCGGCATTTAGCCCTGGGACGAGTACATGAGGTGCGACCCGTGATGGCGAGCAATCCCTTGACCGTAGGTCACGCGGGGCGCGTTCGCCATCACGGAAAGCGCACCAAGCGTGATTATGGAAAAGCCTCAAGAAGCTGATCGCTGACCGCTTCATGCTTACACTTCCTATCAATCAGATAGACTGTCTCCAAACCTCTCCAACAGTTCCTCACGGGACAGGTTAAGCAACACTTGAGTACGCTCTGTGATCGGCAACTGCATCAAAGGCTCAATCGTCTGGGATAATTCGAGATCAACACGGCCAAACCGCCCTGCCAGTAGATTCTCTACCATCAGGCGCTGTCCCTCTAAATTGCCTTGTTCCCGGCCTTGTTCCCGGCCTTGTTCCCGGCCTTGTTCCCGGCCTTGTTCCCGGCCTTGTTCCCGGCCTTGTTCCCGGCCTTGTTCCCGGCCTTGTTCTAAGGTTTCTTCTCGCCAACGCAAATAAGCTGGTGATAAATTCATAATTAATTCCCTCTCATCTTCACTTAAATCTTCACTCTCCTCTATTTTGATGCGCCAGTTGGCCAGAATCTCTAAGATATTGCCCCGTAAAGGGTGTCCAACTGGCAGTGCCACCAATTCCTTAATGGCTTGCTCCTGAGTGCGATTGCGTCCCAAAACTCTCAACCAGAGGGTTTCTTCGATAACCGGCAGCTGGTTAATGGCCACCAGGGCTGTCTTGAACAACTCAGGCAAAAAGTAAACTCCTTCTACCCAATGCCCGGAATCATCAAGTTTGGCGGCAAAACCATTCAATAGGTTGCTTGAACAGGAAGGGGACAGAATCCATAAACAGGGCAAGTCAGTTTCACTGACAGAATTTTTCTTAGGTGCGCTTTCCGTTGGCGAATTAAATTCGCCACGGGTCGCACCTCTCGTCGTGCCTTCCGCTGCAGGTCACCGTAGAGGGCAAACAACTTAAGCAGACAATTGCGCACTGCCATGATCCCGATGGCATTGCGGAATGGTTCCAATAAACAGGCCGTTGAGACCATCTGACCGAGCAATCCTAAAACCTGGGGTGGTTTGGATTCAGAAGGTGCTGGTAGAAACCAAATATCCACTTGGCGTACTTCACTGGTTACTTCGCGGCTGATTTGCACCTGACCGTGAGGTGTTAGCAACTCCGTTAAATACTGTTTCGCAAATTGGTCGTGTGGCTGTCGGGTCATTCATCCTAATTGTTTGGGGATAGTATTAGTAGCCTTTCACCGATCAACTGGCTAAAAACAGATCCCATGGATCTTGACTTTTTGACCAAGACCTGAAACAGCATTTTGTGTCAAGTCTGGCCAACAGCTGTCATACTCAAATGGCACTACACCTTAGAACCACTCTGGGCGCTCCCCTTAGAATAGAACAAACTCCCCACAGTGCCCGAAGCCAGGTAATTAGTCATGACAGTAGCCACCACACCTGTTGATACCAGTCCGATTGTGCTGAGGATGCCCCCAGCACTGGCTATGGATGATGACCAGTTCTTGGAA
>NZ_JAAHIG010000665.1:0-2217 GCF_010692305.1 Moorena sp. SIO4G3
CAAATCTGGTAAGTTAAGCACTAGGAAATTGCGAGCACCAAAGTTATACAGGGAGTTCAGCGCTGTCTCTATATTGCCCACGACCTGAGTAGGATTAGGAATATCCATACTCTGATAATCATTGCCAGCCAACCACAGAATATAGAGAGCGTTGGGGTCAGCCATCTGATCAGATACAATCAGGTCATTGGTAAACCCTGCGACTTGGGTGAGTAATCCCGGTAAGCCTCCGAACTCACCAATACCACCGAATCCGGTTTCAGCACCACCAAAAGCAAAGTTGACGCTTTGATTAGTCGTCGCACCATTGAAGAAAAAACTCGCCCTCGGGCCATCGGGAGTGATAGTGATTGGAGAAAGTATCGGGACATTCGGTAACAGCACCGACAAGTCAGTAGATGGCTTCACCTCTATGTCCAAAGCATCTGCTAGATAATCTACCCAGATCGGACCATTGCTAAAACGTCCCTCAAAGTAGGGTGGACTCTGGGGGATGATGGGAATGATGGGATTTACCTGATTGCGTGCCTTACTGAGATTGAAGAGATTGCCAGGATCCGATAGGCTATCACCAAACACATAAAGATTACTGAAATCTAAATCATATGCCCTAGCTTCAGAGGGCAAAATTAAAGTGAATAGAGAAAATCCGAAGGCCGTAATTGCGTTTTTCATTTTTGATTGTCTGTGATTGTGTGCAGCCCTTTCAAGCCAAAACTAAAAACCTACAGACATAGAGTACTGGTTTTGGGTGACCCTCTTTATTAAGAGCTGGCAAAATTTTGGGATTATAGTATAAATAAAAAGTAAAGTATTACAATAACTTTAATCAGAGTATATTCCTTTTTTTCCTAGTAATGAGGTACACACTATGATTCTCCTATTACCAATTCCGAATTTCCCTCTTATGACTTCCCTAATCCCTGCTCCCTTTTGAAGTTATCAATCCTACTTATTAGTTATTAGTTAAAGTTTCATAAAATTACCATTTTTGCTTAACCATTTTATTATTAAGCAACGCCGAAATTTCCCCATAGAATTTACCAATAGTAGTATCAAACTATTAAGTCTCAATTTAGGATCAACAGTGACAGCTCGGAAAGCTGCCACTGTGTTATCGTTAATAGTAAAATCTAGCAGGATTTATTCAACTCTTTCCGAAGCAACCAGGCCAGCCCTATCACTCCTAAGGAGGCAGAAGACGCTGGTTCTGGTACAGACTTAGAATCAGCCTTAGTCTCAGCTTTGTCTTGGGACTTCAGTGCTGATAAGGTGAATTTCGCTAGGATCTGATGGCCAGCTGTCGTTGGGTGGGTGCTATCCCAGAATAAAAACTCGTCTGGATTAGCACAAGCAATAAACGTTGTTCCATCTAAGCACTCTTCGGTCACATTCGTGAAACCAAAGTTTCCAGGATTGGTCAAAATCTGATTAAATAGGTCATACTGATCAACGGATATCAGGTTAATGTCAGGTAAAGATTGCCTCAAAATGTTAAGGGTGGAGTCCAATACAGAGTTATGCTGCTCGGTCAAATCTGTGAGGCTAGACGATAATACACTATCTAGTCTCAGTGATTGAGGTATCTTTCCCAAATCTGGTAAGTTAAGCACTAGGAAATTGCGAGCACCAAAGTTATACAGGGAGTTCAGCGCTGTCTCTATATTGCCCACGACCTGAGTAGGATTAGGAATATCCATACTCTGATAATCATTGCCACCCAACCACAGAATATAGAGAGCGTTGGGGTCAGCCATCTGATCAGATCGGATTAGGTCATTGGTGAACCCTGCTACTTGGGTCAGTAATCCCGGGGACAAAGCTTCGAACTCACCAAGGCCAGACACTCCGGTTTGAGCACCACCAACAGCAAAGTTTACGCTTTGATGAGTCGTCCCACCATTGAAGAAAAAACTCACCCGAGGACTATCGGGAGTGATAGTGATGGGAGAAAGTGTCGGGGAATCTGGTAAAACCAAGGACAAATCAGTAGATCGCTTCACCTCTATCTCCAGAGCATCTGCTAGATAATCTACCCAGATCCGACCATTGCTAAAACGGCCCTGAAAGTAGGGTGGACTCTGGGGGATGATGGGAATGGTGGGATTTACCTGATTCCCTGCCTTAGTGATATTGAAGGTATTGCCAGAATCCGATAGGCTATCACCAAACACATAAAGATTAGTGAAATCTAAATCATATGCCCTAGCTTCACAA
>NZ_JAAHIG010000666.1:0-2206 GCF_010692305.1 Moorena sp. SIO4G3
AAATATCCTGAAATGTGGTGCGGCTCGTTCCTAGTAAGAGCCTCTAGAGATTAGAGGGGTATGACTAGGGGGATTCGCGGGGTCAAACCCGAAATCCTAACTGCTTATCGGATGTGGGTGAAAGTCCCACCACTGAGGAGACAGGTGACTCCCTATCTGGCCACACCGAGTGGGCGGCAACCCACAGAGTGACGCTGGCAACAGGGCGCAATCAGTTGACCAAAAGCAGGTAGCAACACTGGCGCTAATGGGGAGACGACAAGGTCTAAGTAGTCCTAGAAAAGTGTCTAACGGGACAAACACAACCTGAATAACATGTGTAAAGAATCCTCTACTCTCACAGCGTTTTCACATTGATAGCTGTAATCTCCGAGAGGGGGATAGGCAAATTGGACTGACCTAAATCGTCATAACAATCTGATAAACGGAACGAGTAAAAACGACAGCAAAAATATGGGTCTGAGGAACGGTCGTAACCTCGGTAAGTTATGCCAAACTTAATCCCCACTGTCGGGTAAGATGTGCTCAAAACTGGGCACGGATTCTCAGAAATATGTTCAACCGAGTAGAGAACAGTTAGACGCATGAGTAAAAAACATAGCGAACTATGGAAGGGTCAAAAGTGGAAGAAACTCCGCCAAGATTTATTCCGCCTACAACGAAGAATATATAAAGCGGTTCAAGCTGGTGACCTAAGGAAAGCTAGGTCTCTACAAAAACTGGTTATGAAATCCCGTTCAGCTCAACTTTTGGCCGTCCGTCAAGTGACTCAATTAAATCAGGGAAAACGCACTGCCGGTATTGATGGAAAGGAAAGCCTCAACTACCGCGAGCGAATTGAGTTGGTAGAAACATTGAACCACTATGGCCACACCTGGTTTCATAGCGGACTCCGGGAAGTACCAATCCCTAAAAAGAACGGAAAAACCCGAATGTTAAAAATACCAACCATCGCCGACAGAGCCTGGCAATGTCTAGTAAAATACGCTCTCGAACCTGCGCATGAAGCAACCTTTCACGCTCGGAGTTACGGGTTTAGGACTGGACGTAGTGCGCAAGATGCCCAAAAACAAGTGTTTCAAAATTTGAAATCCAGTTGTAATGGTATCACCAAAAGAGTCATAGAACTAGATATCAAGAAGTGTTTCGACCGTATCTCCCACAAATCCATCATGGATAGGTTGTTAGCTCCAGCCAATCTGAAGATAGGGCTACTCAGATGTTTAAAAGCTGGCATCTGCCCGGAATTCCCTGAACAAGGAACGCCCCAGGGAGGTGTGGTCAGCCCACTACTCGCCAACATTGCACTTGACGGAATAGAAGACATACATCCCAGCGTCCGTTACGCGGACGATATGGTAATCTTTTTAAAACCAAAAGATGACGCAGAAAAAGTCCTCCGAAAGGTGGAAAAATTCTTAGATGAACGAGGTCTCGAAATCAGTCAACAAAAGACCAAGATAACCAAAACGACAGACGGATTTGACTTCCTTGGCTGGCACATGCGAGTCAAGCAAAACGGAAAATTTCATTGCACTCCCTCAGTGGATAACCATAGGAAAATACGTGAGAAGATTAAAGCCGTGGTCAACAACTCGAATTATGGTGCAAAAGTCAAAGCCAAAAAGTTAGCTCCTATTGTAAAAGGATGGCGAAACTATCACAAATGGTGTGATATGGATAGCTCACGGGACAGCCTATGGTTCATGAAAAAAGCGGCCAACAGGAAATTCCGAAAGGAAAAGAAAACGAACCGCTACCAAGCAAATGAATTATGTGAAAAGGCTTTTCCAGCAGTAGGATATGAACAAAATGGGCACGTAATGGTCAAAGGGACTAAGTCCCCTTATGACGGAGACCTAGTCTACTGGAGTAGGCGAAATAGCAAACTCTACGACAATCATACGGCCAAGGCACTGACCAAGCAAAACCATTCCTGTGGATATTGCGAGATGAGATTCATAGATGAGGAAAGAGTTCACCTCCACCACATCGATGGAAATCATCACAACTGGAAGAAAGACAACCTTATGGCTGTCCACCAAAGTTGCCACCAACAGATTCACTGGAGCAAGTCGAAAGACAAGCCTATTGGTTGAGAGAATCTAGGAGCCGTGTGAGGCGAAAGTTTCACGCACGGCTTTGAAGGAGAGGTGCCTGGGCTAATCCCCAGCATCGACTCTAATAGAACCCCGTGTCTTTAGAC
>NZ_JAAHIG010000667.1:0-2205 GCF_010692305.1 Moorena sp. SIO4G3
AAGTAATGCCTTAGCTGCGTGCGGCTCGTTCTAGCTAGGAACTCCCCGAAACGGGGAGAGTATGAGCTAGGAGACTGCGAGGAATAACACCTCATAAGTCTTAACTGTCTTTTGGATGGTGGTGAAAACCCACCCCATGCGGAGATATGTGACTCCCTACCTTGGCCACACCGAGTGGGCGGCAACTCCACAGAGTGAAGCTGGCACCAGGGCGCAATCAGAACCAAAGCAGATAGGTATCACTGGCGCTAACGGGGAGACGACATGGGTAAAACTAGTCCTAAAAAAGTGTCTAAGGGCGAAGCCACAATCTGAAGAAAAAAATGTGCGACTATATCCATTCATTCTCATGACGTTCTGGAGCTGATAGTCATAATCTCCGAGAAGTGGATAGGCAAAATGGACTGCCCTAAATCGTCAAAACAATCTAAAAGACGGAACGAGTAAAAACGACAGCAAATATGGGTCTGAGGTGTAGTCGAGCCTTGGTAAATTATGCCAAATTTAATCCCCACTGTCGGGTAGGATGCCACCGGAAACTGGTGGCGGGTATCCAGAATACACAAAACTAATGGAGAGCATGGGTAGACACATATCGGACAGATATAGTGACCTCTGGAAAAGCCAAAAGTGGAAACAACTTCGCCGGAACCTTTTCCGCCTACAAAAGAGAGTGTATAAAGCGGTTCGAGACGGTGACCTAAGGAAGGCGCGGTCTTTACAAAAACTGATTCTGAAATCCCGTTCAGCACAACTACTGGCAATCCGTCAAGTGACACAACTTAATCTTGGAAAAAGAACCGCCGGAGTAGATGGGAAATCCACTCTCACCTACAAAGAAAGGTTCGAGGTACTCGAAAAGCTAGTATCTAGTGCGGAAGACTGGACGCACCTCGGCTTAAGGGAAATTCCAATAGCCAAGAAAAACGGAGATACGAGAATGCTAAAGGTACCGACAATTCAGGATAGAGCATGGCAATGTCTAGCAAAATATGCTCTTGAACCAGCCCATGAGGCAACGTTCAGCGCCTTCAGTTATGGTTTCAGGACAGGTAGAAGTGCCCAAGACGCGCAAAAACTACTGTTTTTAAACCTAAAATCAGACAGAAACGGCATCAACAAAAGAGTCATCGAACTAGACATCAAGAAGTGTTTTGACCGCATATCCCACAGCTCCATAATGGATAGATTGCTAGCCCCTGCGGGTCTGAAGATGGGGATATTCAGATGTCTAAAAGCAGGCATCAATCCGGAATTCCCGGAGCAAGGCACGCCCCAAGGAGGTGTGGTCAGCCCACTACTAGCCAATATTGCACTCGACGGAGTAGAAGAGGTTAACAAAAATGTCAGATGCATCCGATATGCAGATGATATGGTAATTATCCTCAAACCAAAAGATAAAGCTGAAAAGGTATTAGAAAAAGTTAAAAACTTCTTAACCCAGCGCGGCTTAGAAGTAAACCTGGAAAAGACTAAGCTGACCAAAACGACAGACGGATTTAACTTCCTGGGTTGGAAATTCCGAGTCCAGAAAAACGGAAAATTCCGGTGTATTCCCTCAGAGGAAAATCACCGGAATATACGTAAGAAGATTAAAGCCGTGGTCAATAGCTCGAATTATGGCGCTGAAGTTAAAGCGAAAAAACTAGCACCTATTGTGCGTGGTTGGAGGAATTACCACAAAAGCTGTGACATGAGCAGTTCCCGAGATAGTCTATGGTTCATAAATAAAACCGCAAACCGTAAGTTCCGAAAGGAAAAGAAGGTAAGTCGATATAGAGCCAAAGAACTATGCAAGAAAAGCTTTCCAGCAGTTGGGTATGAACAAAATCAACACGTAAATGTTAAAGGGACTAAGTCCCCTTATGACGGAGACTTAGTCTACTGGAGTACGCGAAACTCCGTACTATACGATGATGCTACCTCTAAAGCTTTAAAAAGGCAAAACCATTCCTGTGGACACTGTGGACATAAGTTCTTAAGCGACGAATATGTACATCTCCATCATGTCGATGGAAACCACGACAATTGGAAGCAGAAGAACCTAATGGCAGTTCATCAAAGCTGCCACCAAATGATTCACTGGAGCAAGCCGAAAGGCAAGCCGGAAGGTTGAGGATACCTAGGAGCCGTATGCGGTGAAAGTCGCACGTACGGTTCTGAAGCGGAGGTGCCCCGGATAATACCGGGCATCGACCGTACCTA
>NZ_JAAHIG010000668.1:0-2186 GCF_010692305.1 Moorena sp. SIO4G3
TTATTACGGTCGATGTCCGGTATTACCCGATGCACCTCCGCTCCAAAGCCGTACGTGAAGCTTTCACCTCATACGGCTCCTAGGTTCTCCTTCAACCTTTCGGCTTGCAGTCATCTTGTGACGTGCTCCAGTGAATTTGTTGGTGGCAACTTTGATGGACAGCCATGAGATTGTCCTCTTTCCAGTTGTTGTGATTTCCATCGATGTGGTGGAGGTGTACTCTTTCTTCATCAATGAATTTCAGATTACAATATCCACAGGAATGGTTTTGCTTGTCTAGAGTCTTAGCTGTAATATTGTTGTAGAGTTTACTGTTTCGTTTACTCCAATAGACTATGTCTCCATCATATGGGGACTTAGTCCCTTTTACCATTACATGCTTGTTTTGCTTGTATCCTACCTTAGGGAAAGCTTTTTTACATAGTTCCACGGCCTGGTGTTTGTCTATTTTCTTCTCCTTTTTGAATTTGCGGCCTGCCGTTTTGTCTAGGAACCATAGGCTATCCCGAGAGCTGCTCATGTCACACCATTTATGGTAGTTTCGCCACCCTCTTACGATAGGAGCTAATTTTTTACTTTTGACTTTAGCACCATAATTCGAGCTGTTGACTACGTTTTTAATCTTCTCACGTATATTCCTATAGTTCTCCGCTGAGGGAGTACAGTGGAATTTTCCGTTTTGCTTGACTCGCATGTGCCAGCCAAGGAAGTTAAATCCGTCTGTCGTCTTGGTTACTTTGGTTTTTTCTTGGCTGATTTCGAGACTCCGTTCTTTTAGGAATTGTTCTATTTTTCGTAGAATTTTTCCTGCGTCGTCTTTTGGCTTTAGAAATACTACCATGTCATCCGCATATCGGACTGATGGGTGTATTTCTTCTATTCCGTCAAGTGCTATGTTGGCTAAGAGTGGACTTACTACTCCTCCTTGGGGTGTTCCTTGTTCAAGAAATTCTGGGTGAATCCCTGCTTTTAGACATCTGAATATCCCCTGTTTCAGATTATTGGGGGCATTCAGCCTATTCATGATGGAACTGTGGGAGATTCTGTCGAAACACTTCTTGATATCTAGTTCGATTACTCTTTTGGTCTTCCCATTACAGAATGACCTTAAGTTGTTGTATATGTACCTCTGTGCATCATGCGCTCCACGTCCAGTCCTAAACCCGTAACTCCGAGCGTGAAAGGTTGTTTCGTGCGCTGGTTCGAGGGCATATTTTACTAGACATTGCCATGCTCTGTCTGCTATGGTTGGTATTTTTAGCATTCGGATTTTCCCGTTCTTTTTAGGGATTGGGATTTCTCTTAAACCATTATGTTTCCAGTTGGTTCCATATTGATTTAATGCTTCAACCAGTTCCATTCGTTCACGGTAGTTGAGACTTTCTTTGCCGTCAATACCAGCAGTGCGTTTTCCCTGATTTAGTTGTGTTACTTGTCGGACGGCCAGCAGTTGAGCTGAACGGGATTTCATCATCAACTTTTGAAGTGACCTAGCTTTCTTTGTGTCACCAGCCTGAATTGCTTTATATATTCTTCTTTGTAGGCGGAAGACGCTTTGCCGGAGTTTCTTCCAGGGTGGCGTTTTCCATAGTTCACTATATCTATTTGACATGTGTCTAACCATGCTCTACTTAGTTTGAATATATTCTGAGAACCCGTGTCCAGTTTTGAACACATCTTACCCGATAGTGGGGATTAAGATTGGCATATCTTACCGAGGTTTCGACCGTTCCTCAGACCCATTTTGTTTCTATCGTTTTTACTCGTTCCACCTGTCAGATTGTTACGGTGATTTAGGTCAGTCCAATTTGCCTATCCCCCTCTCGGAGATTACAGTTATCAACTGGAGAACACTGTGAGAGTAGAGGATTTCTTCCACATGGTTTGTTCAGGTTGTGGTTGGGACTTTAGACATTTTTCTAGGACTATTTAGACCTTGTCACCTCCCCGTTAGCACCAGTGTTGTTACCTGCTTATGGTCAACTGATTGTGCCCTGATACCAGCTTCACTCTGCAAGTTGCCGCTTGCTCGGTGTGGTCAGGTAGGGAGTCATATGTCTCCTCATAGGCAGGGCTTTCACCTGCATCCGATAGGTAGTTAGACTTTTCAGGTTTTATCCTGCGCAAGTCCCCAACTCATACCCCTTCAGTCGCTGAAGGCTCCTAGTTGGAACGAGCCGCACCCA
>NZ_JAAHIG010000669.1:0-2186 GCF_010692305.1 Moorena sp. SIO4G3
GTTACGGTCGATGCCTGGTATTACCCAGGGCACCTCCGCTTCCGAACTGGGCGTGCGACTTTCACCGCACCCAGCTCTTAGGTATCCTCAACCAATAGGCTTGCCTTTCGGCTTGCTCCAATGAATCATCTGGTGGCAGCTTTGATGTACTGCCATTAGGTTCTTTTGCTTCCAATTGTCGTGGTTTCCATCGACGTGATGGAGGTGTACAGATTCGTCGCTTAAGAACTTGTATCCACAATGTCCACAAGAATGGTTTTGCCTTTTCAAAGCTTTAGCGGTAGCATCATCGTATAGTACGGAGTTCCGCATACTCCAGTAGACTAAGTCTCCATCATACGGGGACTTAGTCCCTCTAACGTTGACGTGTTGATTTTGTTCGTACCCAACTGCTGGAAAGCCTTTCTTGCATAGTTCGGTGGCTTTGTACCGATTCACTTTCTTTTCCTTGCGGAATTTCCGGTTTGCGGTTTTTGCCATAAACCATAAACTATCTCGGGAACTGCTCATATCACAGCTTTTGTGGTAGTTCCTCCATCCACGCACGATTGAGGCTAATTTTTGGGCTTTGACTTCAGCACCATAATTCGAGCTATTGACCACGGCTTTTATCTTCTTCCGGATATTACGATGGTTTTCCTCTGAGGGAATACATCGAAATTTTCCGTTTCTCTGGACTCGGAATTTCCAACCCAGGAAGTCAAATCCGTCTGTCGTTTTGGTTAGCTTGGTCTTCTCTTGGTTTACTTCCAATCCACGTTGGGCTAAGAAGTTCCTCACTTTTTCTAGAATCTTTTCAGCGTTGTCGTTTGGCTTGAGAATAATCACCATGTCATCTGCATATCGAATGCTTCTGACCTTTTTGTTAATTTCCTCTATTCCGTCAAGTGCAATGTTGGCTAAGAGTGGACTGACCACACCACCTTGGGGCGTTCCTTGTTCAGGGAATTCCGGATTGATACCTGCTTTTAGGCATCTGAATATCCCGATTTTCAGACCCGCAGGAGCTATCAACCTATCCATGATGGAATTGTGGGAGATGCGGTCAAAGCACTTCTTAATGTCTAGCTCGATTATCCTTTTATTGATGCCGTTGTTGCCAGAATTTAGATTCTGAAATAGCATTTTTTGTGCATCTTGAGCACATCTGCCTGTTCTGAATCCATAGCTGAAGGCACTGAACGTCGCCTCATGGGCTGGTTCCAAGGCATATTTGGCTAAACATTGCCATGCTCTGTCTTGGATGGTCGGTACTTTCAGCATTCTCGTACTCCCATGTTTCTTAGGTATTGGGATTTCTCTCAACCCTTGGTGCGTCCAGTTTTTCGCATTGGAGCCTAGTTTTTCAAATACCTCGAACCTTTCTTTGTAGGTTAGGGAGGATTTCCCATCTACTCCGGCAGTTCTCTTTCCTTGATTGAGCTGTGTCACTTGACGGACAGCCAGCAGTTGTGCTGAACGGGATTTCAGAATCAGTTTCTGCAAAGACCGTGCCTTCCTCAGGTCACCATCTCTAATTGCTTTGTACACTCGCTTTTGTAGGCGGAAAAGATTCCGGCGGAGTTGCTTCCACTTTTGGCTTTTCCAAAGGTCACTATGTCTTGACATGTGTCTACCCATACTCTTCATTAGTTTCGTGTATTCTGGATACCCGCCACCAGTTTCCGGTGGCATCCTACCCGACAGTGGGGATTAAGTTTGGCATAACTTACCGAGGTTTCGACCTTTCCTCAGACCCATTTTTGCTGTCGTTTTTACTCGTTCCATCTATCAGATTGTTTTGACGATTTAGGGCAGTCCATTTTGCCTATCCTCTTCTCGGAGATTACAACTATTGTTCTCATGATGTTGTGAGAATGAAAGGATAAAGTCGCACACTGTTGCAGCTCAGATTGTGGCTTGTCTGTTAGACACTTTTCTAGGACTAGTTTTACCCATGTCGTCTCCCCGTTAGCGCCAGTGATACCTATCTGCTTTGGTTCTGGTTGCGCCCTGGTGCCAGCTTCACTCTGCGGAGTTGCCGCCCGCTCGGTGTGGCCAAGGTAGGGAGTCACTTATCTCCTAAAGGGCAGGGTTTGCACCTGCATCCGAAGGACAGTTAGAACTTTTTGAGGTATTTTACCTCGCGAGTCCCCTAGCTTATACCCCTCCCGTTTCGGGAGGCTCCTAGCTAGAACGAGCCGCAC
>NZ_JAAHIG010000067.1:0-31905 GCF_010692305.1 Moorena sp. SIO4G3
ATTATAGCAATTCTACGACTTGTGAGGTACAAATTTCTGGTTTTTAGGGAGCAGGGAGCAGGGAGCAGGGAGCAGGGAGCAGGGAAGAGGTAAGAAGTAAGAGGGAAGATGGAAGAGGGAAGAGGGAAGAGGTGAAAAATAATGTGTACCTCATGAGTCCTAGAAACGCTATAAATGCACAACAGCTTACTGCCCATAACGCACTCTAGAGGATCAAGCGATCGCATAAGCGCGGAAGCTGAGGCCGTAGGCCACGCTTTGCGTTCGCGTAGCGTCGGCTTTGCCGAAACGCTTCATCGCATCCCTTCTAGTGCGTTCGCGTAGCGGCTCTGAACTCTTGTATATAAAGGTTTTTAAGACGATAGCTGTTCAAGTTCGCAAGCCATACTTTAATAATTGACTGACGGGTGACCCCCAATCTTTTTGCTTCCCGATCTAATGCTTCAATCATCCAAGTTGGGAAATCAACATTAACTCGTTTCTGCTCATATCCAGGACGTTTAGCATGGGAAGCGATGCAGCGCGGTCTTGGGGGTTTCCCCCATGAGCGACTGCATCAAGACAAGGTCTAAGAATTCAGTAATGTCTTCCCCCTGATCGAATTTGGCATCAAATTCTGTTGCTTTCATAAATAGCTACCTCTTCTTTTCGCGATCGCCTGACTGAGATAATCCGTACTCTGTCTGTTTTCTCCATAGGTTTGGTATCATAATGCTATCATGATAGTGTAATGATTAGGGCAAACCATGACCACTTTCACTCTACGAGATATTCCTGAAGAGCTTTACCAAAAGATTAAAGACATGGCTGCCCGAGAACGCCGTTCTGTGAATCAACAGATTTTGGTGTTATTGGAACGGTCTGTGCGACTCTCCCAGGGACCGCCAGTAGACGTTCTCAAAGGTGCTATTCAGATGCGCTCCCAGGTTAGATAATGATGATTGCCATCTTGAGTAGGTGTACTCAATACTAGCCTGCTATCTGATGAAAATTCAAAAGTACGTTCCAAGTCTGTACCAGTCCAGTCAGGAATAAGGCTAACTTCCACATGATGAACGACTTTGTTTCCTTTAATTTCATATTTACCGCTATAGGAAATGTAGTTAGTGGATGCCTGAAGATATCTAAAGATACCTTTAATATACTTCCACCCATTGATTAATAACCAGGGTTTTAATAAAACTTGTCTTGCTTTGATAAGCTCTTCAGGAGGAATATCAATATTCGGGCGATTTTCTCTCATAATGGTAGCAGACATATGTTGATATTCTGTGTATGTAAGATAACCAATGGGATTTTTACCCATTGGGTGGGAAACGTTTCCCTTTGGAGTTTTACTTTCCCAATAAATCAGCTTCCAAGTACCAACAAAATTAGTGTTTGTCATCTTTTCATCCTTATGTATTTAAATTAGTTATCAGTTATCAGTTATGTACCCACACGGTAGTCGTACACAATTCGTGATTTTAGCTCCTATTACCTTTACGAGATCCTAGCCAAACCACTACATCGTTACCACGACCGATATATCAGCCCAGAGCATCTTTATCCTTGGCTTGGTGCCTTAATAACGCACCCGACACCGGATGCGATCGCGTAGCGTGACCTACGGTCAATCGCTTTTGCCGATTCCCGATTCCCTACTCCCTACTCCCTACTCCCTACTCCCTACTCCCTACTCCCTACTCCCTACTCCCTACACCCTACTCCCTACACCCTACTCCCTACACCGAAGCTCCTCACAACCAATTTCCCAGCAAAATAAAAGCCGACCAGTAAATGGGGTGATTATATGCCTCGCTCTGCAACAGCTGTTGTTGAGCTTGACGTAACGCTTCAGCCTTGGTAACATTGCCCTTAGCTAACCTCTGATAGAAGCGAGTCATTAACTCTGTAGTGGCTACATCGTCCACAGACCAGAGACTGGCAAGGGTACTGCGTGCACCAGATCGCACTGCTACTCCAGCCAATCCCAAAGCCGCTCGGGAGTCTCCTGCGGCTGTCCTACAAGCACTGAGGACGAGTAATTCGATGGGATTTTTTTGCTTTTGATCGGCTGAGATCAGAGTATTTAACTCATTGAGATTGATCTCCTCGTCCCAGGTCAGGAGAAAGGTTTCTTCAGCGACTGAACTAAATTCACCATGAGTGGCCAGATGAACGACTTCGTAAGCAGAGGTATTAACTTCTGTATTGAAGTTCGATTCAGTAAAGGACTCATTGAGTAAAATCAATGAGGGAACTTCGGCTTTGATATTCTCTAATTCCACCTTCACCCCAGGAAGTGCTCCTAAATTGGGACGATGGGGACGAACTTCCGCCACTCCAGCACTTAGAACCGAAACGTTTTGTCTGACATTGGCTTGAGAGTCGATTAATTGTAAACTAGGTGCTACCGCAATACTGTATTTCTCGATGGAATAGCGTTCCCCGTCATAAAGCACAGACATGGGAATATTGCGCAAAGCCCCATCGGGGATAAATACTAGAGTGCGGATGTTACTGTTGGCTAGTTCAGCTTCAATCGGACCGATTAACCAGTCGTGTATTGTTTGTAAGTTTTCCTTTCTCAGAGCTCGCCAAGGGCTAGTAATATTTCTGATTACCGAAGCCAGTTGTTGTTCTATTTCTGGTTGAGGTAAGTTAGTGGTGATCTGGCGCAGAGGTTGTCCGGGCAAGGTGACAATTACTTCGAGGCGGTCTGGCAAGATAATGGTATAGAAGATCGCGGCTTTCGGGTCAATTTCGTCGATATTAACTGGTTTAGCATCTAGACAGGCATCCCGAAAAAAGTTGTCTAGTTCTGCTAGTTGTAGGGATTCAATTACATCTCGTGCTTGTTTGAGGTTTTCTTGAGATGCATTCGGTTCTAGGAGTAGTCCTACTAATTCTCGGTAGACTGGTTCAACCCTCTCTCGAAACCCAAACTTAATATCGCTACTAATGGCGACTAGGTCGCTACGGATATATTTGAGGGTTTGCACGGATTGAGAATAGGCCGCGCGAGCGCCTTTTTTATCTTCTTTTAGGTTGAGAATTCTGCCCAGTTGCCATTGCCATTGATAGGCTAAATCCGGAGCCTGGATTTCTTGAGCAATTAGTAAGGCTTTTTCGGTCAAGTCTTGGGCTTCATCAAGACGTGATTGGTTTTCGTATAATGTCCCCAAGTTACCAATAGCTTCAGCTTCGGCTCTTTTATATCCTAAATTCCTAGCTAGCTTAATAGCATCGGCGAGATAAGTAGCCAGGGAGTTGGGAGTTTTGAGTTGTGTGTTTTGAGATTTTAACAGGGTTTTGCTTAGCTTAATTCTAGCATTGATGGCGGTTTTAATGGGAGATAATTTAGTTAAGGTATAGTCGATAGCTGGCAATAATGCTCTGGCTCCTGACCACTCTTGTTTAGCTATCAATACACTCAGTTGATTTAATTGTCCCTGAATCTTCAGATGGGGTAAGGGAGATTCCTCCACAACCCGTTGATAGAAATCAAAAGCGTCTTCTGTTTCCCCTTTTAATCTAGCTGTATCTCCTAAACTGAGCAGATTTTCAGCAATCAAGGTCTGATCTGGTAAGTTTTCCGCTATGGCTAAACTTTGTTGTAAAATTGCTTGAGAGTCTTTGAATTTACCTACTCGGCGCAGCACATCACCTAGGTATTGGAGGGCGGTACTTTTGAGGCTGCTATCAGGTTGGTTTTGGAGAGTTTCCTGGATTTCAGTTAAGGTTTTAGTGGCTTGATTATACAACCCTAATACTCGTAAGGCTTGCACCTGGTAAATCTGACTTTCCGTGAATCTAGTTAAGTCTCCGATATCTTGGTAGATAGCACTCGTTTGCTGCCAAGTTGATAAGGCTTTTTCCCCCTGACCTAGTGATAAGTATACTTGTCCTTGTACTTCTAGAATTTGGGCTTGTAATTGTTGACGTTCTGTGGTATTATCAAGTTGTGATAGTTGGCTAAAACTCTGGGATAGTGTTTGTTTAGCTTGGTCTAGGTCTCCCAAGGTTTGATAAACTAAAGCGAGATTGACTAAGGAATTAATCTGACCAATAATGTCGCCACTCTCGGTGTAGTTACTAATCATTTGCTCCAACAACAGTATCGCCTCTTGATATTGACCTGTTTCATAGAGGTGTTGGGCTTGTTGGTCTAGGGAATCGGGAATCGGGAATCGGGAATCGGGAATTGGGAATCGGGAATCGGGTGTGATTGCTGGAGAATTTGATAATGCTTTCCCGGATGGCAGGAAGCAGGTTAATGCGATTGCAAATATAAATGATAGTTTTTTCATGTCCCTACTCCCTGCTCCCTGTTCCCTGTTCCCTGTTCCCTGTTCCCTCCTCCCGAATGGCAATCAAGATTGGGCAATATCTGCTCAACAGGAGTCCCCCTAAACGGTTGCGCCGTCAGAATAATCGTGCCATCCTTTGCTATTACCCAGCCTTGGGCTTCGATAATCACTTTTTTGTCTTGAGGGGGTCTGACTGTTCGCGTAGCGTGGCCTTTGGCCTTAGGTTGCTTTTGTAATGCTTGTCTGCTGCTGGCTAAGCCAGGACGAGAGAGCCAGCCCACTGTTCTGTCAGTATTAATCACCGGATCGTCTGCACTAGCTGGTAAACCCCCTTTACCGGTAATGAAAAAGGAACTGCCGCCAGCAATCCGATTATTCTCAAAGCCACAAAGGTCATTGGCCAGGATAGCTTCTGCATCTACCAGGCTTCCTGGCAACTCGATTAACCCTGAGGTCGGGTCTACTGAGGTTTTGAGTATGACTTGACCGTTGAAGGATGGGCCAAGTTCGGAGGTGGCGGTGATGTCATTTTCTGGAGTTTCACGGTCTCGAAACTCTAAACCAAAGATGCCTTTTGCCTTAATGGTCACACTACCTCCTCGGCCTTGTTGAGCATTAGCTGTGATGTCGCTATTTCCCAGACCGACTAAGGTATCAGTATCAATAACTATATTGCCCCCAGTGGTATTCTCAGCGTCAGTGGTAATCTTGCTTTTGTTGAGGAGTCGGATGTCACGGGAAGATAGAGTAATATTGCCTTTGTCTCCTCCTGTTTCTGCTGTGATGATTCCATTTTTGTTTAGGAAGATGGAGTTGGCATTAATCTTTACTTCGCCTGCTGAACTATTCTTTTCAAAGCTTCTAGCACTAACAACTGCTCCATCAGAGACCATTAACTGCCCAGTGGTAATCTTCAACAACTCTCCCGCTTTTCCTGTCCCTTGAGCTTGAGTAAACAAGCCGCTGCCAAACAGACCATCGGCTGAGGTACCAATCAGTTGAACCGTAGAGTCGGCGTTCACACTCAAGTTTCCCTCGTCCTTTTCACCAAAAGTGCTAGCTGAAACAACTGCTCCATCAGAGACCATTAACTGCCCAGTGGTAATCTTCAACAAATCTACCGCTTTTCCTATTCCTTGAGTTAGAGCTAACAAGCCGCTGGGAAACCCAGCATCGGCGGAGGTACCAATGAGTTGAACCGTAGAGGAAGCATCCACTGTCAAATTTCCTCCGTCCCCAAGACCAAAAGTGGCAGCTGAAGCAACTGCTCCATCAGAGACCATTAACTGCCCAGTGGTAATACTCAAATTTCCCGCTTTTCCTGTCCCAAAAGTTACAGTAAACAAGCCACTGGGAAACCGACCATCGGCTGTCGTACCAATCACTTGAACCGTAGAGGAAGCATCCACTGTCAAATTTCCTCCGTCCCCAAGACCAAAAGTGCCAGCTGAAACAACTGCTCCATCAGAGACCATTAACTGCCCAGTGGTAATACTCAAATTTCCCGCTTTTCCTGTCCCAAAAGTGTCAGTAAACAAGCCGCTTAAAATCCGACCATCGGCTGTCGTACCAATCACTTGAACCGTAGAGTCGGCATTCACACTCAAGTTTCCCCCATCCCCTTCACCAAAAGTGACAGCTAAAACAACTGCTCCATCAGAGACCATTAACTGCCCAGTGGTAATACTCAAATTTCCCGCTTTGCCAATTGATCCTTGATTAGCTTGAGTAGTCAAGCGGCTGGCAAACTGACCATCGGCTGTTGTACCAATGAGTTGAACCCTAGAGTCGGCATTCACAGTCAAATCTCCGCCGTCCCCTTCACCAAAAGTGCCAGCTGAAACAACTGCTCCATCAGAGACCATTAACTGCCCAGTGGTAATACTCAAATTTCCCCCATTTCCTGTGGCTCCTGGAAAAACTTGGGCTCCCAAAGCGCTGAGAGTACCATCAGCCGATACACCAATTACTCGAACAGATTCAGAGGCATCCACTGTCAACTTTCCCCCCTGTCCTGAGCCCAATACATTTGTATTTATTTGAGAACCACCCTCAAGACTCAACTGTGAAGCCTCAACCACTATCCCACCGCCATTCTGACTTCCGAGGGTACTCGCTAATACACGAGAGCGATCGCGTAAACTCACATTAGCTCCCTGCACCTGCATACTCCCACCACCTTCCCCACTGGTAGTGACAAAAGCACCGTCGGACAAACTAATATCCTGAAACTGTTGAACTGGTGAATAATCCAACACAAAACTAGTATCGGTTGGTGTCAATTTCACCACACCATTAGAACCAACACTCCCCAGCTCAATCCGTCCATTAAATGCCCATAGAGCGCCACCAGGAATAGTAACCTCACCACCAATTAGCCCTATGGTTTGACCATCTGGTACCTGAAACTCCCTAGACTGATTAGTAATACTTCCTGGATTTGAACCATATTGCAACCCAGATGGTATATTAATAGTTAATAACGGTTTCCCATTGGGATTTTTAGCGCTAAATACTGTGCCATCGTCAAACAACACACTATCAGCAGTACTCCCAAAAAATGACCCTCCCACATCCAGTCTGCTATTGGGACCGAAGACAATACCGTTTGGATTTATCACAAATAAGTTAGCATTGCCCAACACTCCCAGAGTTCCTAAAATATTGGAAATATTACCTCCAGTTACGCGACTCAAGATGTTGGCAATTCCAGCAGGTAAGCCAAAATAAACTCGCCCGAACTCTGCCACATTGAAATCTGAAAAGCTGTGGAAGAGATTACTGTCTCTAATCGCGCCACCTTCTATCAAATCTGCCAGGTTTCCGTTAACATTGACATTGGGGGTTACCACAGAGCTTTCATTCCCCAGGGTATTATCTGGGGTGATTTGCCCTAATGCCGTAGTTGCACCCAGTAGAGAACACAGCACAAAGGGACTTGCTGCCACAAGTCGGTCAATCCGAGGTTTCATGTTAATCAGTAGAGCTCCCGATGTCTCGAATTATTTCATAACATACCCGTTGATTATGTTAATTTTTATTAAGTCAATAGGGCAGTAGCCAAGGATGGATCTCAATCCATGAAAAAACACTCTTTGGCAATAGAATGCTAATATCATGTTATAACAATTACCCTTAATAAAAATATTCCCTATTTCCCTATCTACCCACACTTCTTTTAGTTATAGATTTACAATTATTACATGCACCCCTATCACTATACCAATCCGTGTAGGAATTGTGATAATTTTTGTTACCTTTTCCCTACTCCCTACTCCCTACTCCCTACTCCCTACTCCCTACTCCCTGTTCCCTGTTCCCTGTTCCCTGTTCCCTGTTCCCTTTGGTATATGACTACAGCAACTAATCCGACTGAAATTAACTCTGGTATTGGCGGTACCAAAAATTTCTACAACTGGAATTGGCAAGACAAACACTATCAAGTGGTCTACGAAACTATCGGCGCAGGAAACCCTGTACTGTTACTGCCTGCTTTTAGTACCGTTTCTAGTCGCACAGAAATGAAAGGTATTGCCAATCTACTCGCTACCAACTATCACGTTACGGTTCTAGATTGGTTGGGATTTGGCGAGTCTCAATGCCCTCCTGTGGATTACAATCCCGTATTATTTCAGCAGTTATTAGCAGATTTTGTTAAATCTGTTTTTAATAATAACTCAATTATCTTAATTGCTGCGGGTCATGCTTCGGGATACGCTTTAAAATTTGCCCAAGATAATCCAGATAGTATTTCTAAACTAATTTTAGTGGCTCCCACTTGGAAAGGACCGTTAAGAGTAATGGGTTTACCTGATGGAGTGAGACACGGAGTAAAAAACCTAGTGCGATCGCCCTGGTTAGGTCAGACTCTATACTATCTCAACACTACCCCTTCTTTTCTCCGCTTGATGTATAAACGCCACGTCTATGTAGATGAAACCAAACTAACTCCCGAATTTATCGCCCAAAAACACAAAATTACCTCCAAAGATGGCGGGAGATATGCACCGGCTGCCTTTGTTACTGGCGCAATCGATCCTGTTGCTAATCGGGATAAATTTTTGCAGCTTTTAGATTCTGTGCCCATGCCCGTATTAATTATATTAGCAGAAAATGCACCACCTAAATCAAAAGCGGAAATGATAGCGATGGCGGAGTTAGAACAGGTGCAAACTGTTAGATTAGCTGGAACCTTAGGTATTTCTGAAGAGTATCATGAAGCGGTAACAGCAGTGATTGAGGATTTTATTTAGCGATTTAGCGATCGCTTTAATAGCAGTTATATAGCAATTCTACGACTTGTGAGGTACACAATTTATAGATTTTAGGGAACAGGGAACACCGGATCTGGGAACAGGAACCCACCCCTAACCCCTCCCAGGAGGGGAATAGATAAGAGTGAATAGCGATGCGCTGCATTAAGAGGTGCGACCCGTGGCGAATTTAATTCTTAATGCGGAAAGCGCAGCTAAAAGGGAATCAACGTCAAAGAAGACTGTACCTTATGAGTCCTAGAAACGCTATAGCAATTCTCAGATTCATGAGGAAAAAGCTTATCCTTTTAAGGCAGAAGTAAGAAGTTCTTAAAGGCAATCAGCGCCAATCAAAACTGTACCTCATAGCTATGATAAACGCTATAAATAGTGGTTCTTCAGTACCTGGTATGCTAAATTTCCAGTTAAAAAACTTAGAAAGCTTACTGTATAAGAAAAATTAGGCTATTCAACTAACAAAATTTTATGAATACGGCATCTGACCACTGTTCCCTATTCCCAGATCCGCTGTTCCCTCTTACATACTGTTTATTTAGCATAACAAGTACGGAAGAGCCTAAATAGTTATATTTGAAGGAAATTATCCTGAGGGGGTGATATGAGTCCTGAAAAGTTTACTATACAGCGTTTTTCATAACTATCAGGTACACAGGATTTTTTTCCCTCTTACCTGTTCCTTCCAGATCCGCTGTTCCCTAAAATCTTATGTAAATTATGGGCTTAAATTATTACCCAGTAATGATTTAAGCTTGCATGTCCCCCCCCAGGAAACCATCATCATGAAATATATTGAAATTGAACCGTTGAATCGCGAAACTACGGATAGTGATTGGGTTAGACGATGCAGAATTAAGCGGATTGATGGCGATGTCCAAGTGGATCAGACTGAGCTATGGTTTCAATTCGATAAATCAATCGTGCCGCCGGAAGATAATGATTGTGACAGTTATTTACTTGCCGTCATTATGGATGCGATGAAAGAAGAAAGACATGTAATTGTTAAAGGGGAAGTCTCAAAACATCTCTTAAGTAATTTGGTTGAATATCAAGCAGCATGGCATAAATGGTTACCTGACATATATTCTTACATTAATATTAGGGCAGATTCTATAAGAGATAATAGTACCGCAGTATCTGGTGCCATATGTGCCTTTTCTGGGGGTGTTGATGCTACCTTCTCCGTATGGCGTCACTCCCAAGCAAAATTCAGTCATCGGTCTCAGGAGGTAAAGCTATGCTCAATAGTTCACGGGTTCGACATTCCACTTAGGGAAGAAACCTCATTTGATAATGCTAGCAAGAGAGCCCAAGAAACCTTAAGGGATATTCAGCTTAAACTAGTACCGATCAAAACCAACTATCGTGAAATTACAACAGTCAATTGGGAACATGCTTTTTCCTGTGTTTTAGTTGCTGTTCTTAGCAATTTCAAAAAAGTTGCCGGTACCTGTATTGTTGGTAGCAGTGAACCCTATGATTCACTGGTTATTCCTTGGGGTTCATCCCCGATTACAGATCATTTGTTAAGTTCTGGCGATTTTCATGTCATCCATGATGGTGCCAGCCATAACCGAACGGAAAAAGTAAAAGAAATTTGTGATTGGAAAGTTGGTATTGAAAATTTGCGTGTCTGTTGGCAAGGAGACTTAAAAGACAGAAATTGCGGTAAATGTGAGAAGTGCGTGAGGACTAAACTTAATTTTTTGGCGACAGGGAACCCTATTCCCAAATGCTTTCCTGATTCCAATATTATTGACGATATCAAAGAAATCACCCTGCCTAACCAAGCTGTTCGTGGAGAGTGGCGACAAATCTATGAGTATGCCAATAAAAACAAAGTCAACGATTCTTGGGTTGGGCAACTCCGCAGAACATTAAACAAAAAACCTTTAATTGACAAAATACTACCTAAAGGCACTGCGCAACGAGAGGTTGTAAAAAATCTAACCAGAAAAATAAGTGGACGCTGAGAGGATATCTGAAAAGTTTTTTTATACTGAATTTTGCCCCCCTAGCCCCCCAACTTTGGGGGGAACAAGAGTCTATTTGCTTCTAAAAGTCCCCCAAAATTGGGGGACCAACGGGGGCTTGGATGTAGCAAATGAGACTTCTCAGACAACCTCTGAAGGCGCGGCTGATTTTAGTCGTTTATCAGCTATCAGCTATCAGCTATCAGCTATCAGCTATCAGCTTATGCGTTAAGTCCCAGCGTCGTTCGCACAGCGTGGCCATTCGCACAGCGTGGCCATTCGCGTAGCGTGGCCATTCGCGTAGCGTGGCCATTCGCGTAGCGTGGCCAAAGGCCAAGGCACAGGCTTTGGCCTTGGCCAAAGCCTGTGCCACCTTGAGGTGCTTTTGAATAAAATAAGCTGACTGCTGACTCCTGTTCGTGTAGCGTGCGCGTAGCGCATAGGATGAATGCTTACGAAAATACAGGATTTATCATAGCTATAATAAACGCTATATAGCGAGATTAAAATCCATTCTGGAGTAAAACTATATGTCAGATTTGCTTAAAAGAATTACCATTAATCCGAGACAGTGCGGTGGTCGCCCTTGTATTCGAGGTATGAGAATTAGAGTATCGGATGTACTGGATTTGTTTGCGGCTGGACTTACTGCTGAGCAAATCTTAGCAGAAATGCCTGATTTAGAAGCAAATGATTTGCAGGCAGCACTTCTATATGCCTCACGTAAGCTTAATCATCCGGTGCTAGTTCCATGACAATTTGGGTAGACGCAAATTTGTCGCCTGGGATTGCAACTTGGATTAGCAATACTTTTGGAGTGACAGCATTAGCTTTACGGGATATTGGTTTGAGAGATGCTGAAGATCCTGATATTTTTGAGGCAGCAAAGGCTCAAAGCGTTATCTTCATGACTAAAGACAGTGATTTTGTCGATCTAGTCGATCGCCTTGGCTCACCACCTCAAATTATCTGGTTGACCTGTGGTAACACCTCAAATGATCGGTTGCGAGAAATTTTGAGTGCTACTTTACCAGAAGCACTAGAGCTTCTAAGGTCTGGTGAAGCATTAGTTGAAATTAGCGGAGACTAGCAGCGAAAGCTAACTAATCCCTGAACCAAAATCGAGCATGGGCAGCCTGTTGATTAGCAAAAATTATCCTCTTTGTAAGAATAAGGCTTAAGATCAATAACATTGCTACGCTCATCTCAAGCACCTAAACCAAGTAGATTTAACGTGACCTTGACTTGTTCAAGCAGTTTTTTATTAGATTTTTTAAAGAATGATATTCATAAAAATTATGGATATTATGACTAATCAGTATAATATCTATAAAAAGTGGTGATATCACGGATGAATATACCGAAAGATTCTTAATATGATTCTGGATAGGGTAGATCTAAGTCAATTTTATCAAATTTATCCCCTAAAGGGTCGATATCCAGAAAGCTTCCGTATAATAAATAGTTAGACATCACTCCTCGGTTGTGTTGTTCTTGTCCTTTCTCTGCCCTTAGCATTCCCTTACCACATCCCTGATTAACAACTCACCCATAAAAGTAGCCAGTTATGAGGTAGTTAAACATTATAGGAGTCCTATATGTCTTTGAGAAGCGATTCAATTGATTGGGCTATTAAGTTTGTAAATAATCACTCGGATGGGGATCTCTTTCCAAAAATTTTAGAGTTTGATGCCATTAATAATATGGCAGATGAATTTGTAAAGCTTGTGGAAGGGAAAGATCTATCAGAATTTCCACCTGGTTCTTGTCGCCGCTTCATCGTTCCCAAAGATGAAATAGCATATCGCCAAGCAACGCAATTAGATCCGCAAGACTCAATTATCCTAACAGCATTAATTTATCAATATGGTCAGGGCATTGAAGATCGAAGACTACCAAATACAAAAGTATTTAGTTATAGATTTAAACCAGATGCCACATTAGGACTTTATTCAAGCCAAACTGCATGGAACGATTTTTGGCAGTCAGCCTATAATGAAATTTGGAAATTTAATACAATCCTATACTGTGATATTGCTGATTTTTACAACCAAATTTATCACCACACAGTTGAAAATCAACTACTTGAATCAGAATTTCCTAATCAGGCTATAAAATGGATAATTCGGCTCCTAGAGTCAACAACAGCAGGAGTGTCGCGAGGAGTACCCGTAGGACCTCATGCTATCCACTTAATAGCTGAAAGTTCAATGATTCCAATCGACAATTCTCTTTCTTCTATTGGAATTAAGTTTATGCGCTTTGTAGACGATATGTTAATATTTTGTGATTCCTCCAATTCTGCTCAGGATGCATTACATTATATAGCCTCCACTCTTGATAAACAACAAAGACTCATGCTTCAAAGGCACAAAACTAAGTTCTATAATCCCTATGATTTTAGTGATTTATGCCTAAAAATGATTGAGGATCGACCAATTAGTTTGGCCGAAGATAGAGTTTTAAATATTGTCAAAAAATATTCCTGTGGTGATCCTTATTCAAGGGTATCATATAGTTCAATTTCTACTGAAGACTGGAAGGCAATATCGGGAGATATAATTAGTGGAATCATCCAAGAATATATAGGTAAAAAAGCATTTACAATACCAAATCCAAAACAAATAATAGAACTATTTGATGTTCATTTAATATGGAATTTAATATGGAAAAAAGTTAGATCAGTATTTAACTTAGGTGAACATGAAGTAGATTACATTCGCCTTAGATGGTTTTATAGGCGCTTAACGCAAATAGGACATCCTGGCGCTGTTGATATTTCGCTTGAGAATATAGCAGAATTAGCTCCCTGTTTTTCTAACATCTGTGCTTATTTATCTTCAGTTCAAACTATCGAGCAGGAACAATGGGTGCAAATCGGAGAAAAACTACTAAATTTACTAGAATCTCCTCAAGTACAAGGCAATGAATATTTTCGACTTTTAATTTTGAGCTTGTTCACTAAAAATCAACACATTAACCATTTTGCAAAATTAGCTAAGCAATATACTTCTAGTGAACCATTTGCTAGGAGAGAGATACTTCTATCAGCAAAACAAAATGAAGCCTTTGATTGGCTCCGTGAATATAAAGAGAATTATCAAACTATGGATCGTTGGCAACAAATCGCTTATATATACAGTTGTTCAGGCTTTCCAAAAGATGAAAAAAAATATTTTTTGAATAGATTAAAATTGAGCAGACCTTTTGAGATTGTCCTACAAAAATGGGCAAAAAAGGTCTAACAACCGTGTTACAGCAGACGGAACAGAACATGGTGGTGAGGTTTAAAATCTACTGCCGCCGCTTATCTTCACGGTTATCTCAACAAACAATACTTGTTTCACAATTAGGGCGATCGCTTGAAGTAATTCCCATTTGTTCTAATTGTTCCCTAATGCTTTCCCGTAGCAGTGTCTGCGGCACATCGCTTTTTCAATTCGTGGACAATCTGGTTAGTGGCAACGCCATTGATTTAAAAAAATAGTCACTTGTTCGTGTATATTTAAAATTTTCTTTTAGCTATCCATGGTTCAAAAAAAACTATTGCACTGACGCACTAAATTGCTCACCAGCACATATAGCGCTACACGCAAGGCAATAAAAAAGCGATGCTCTTACAGAGCCGCTACGCGATCGCAAACTGTTTGCGATCGCACCAATACAACTATTCTCCAAATCCCCCCCTTATTAAGGGGGGTTAGGGGGGATCCCCCAGTCCAAAATCACTGCAACCCTTCCAACAACTGTTCCAACGCCCTATCGAGAGCTTCCCCTAACTTACTGCCATCTTTTCCACCAGCTTGGGCTAAGTTAGGTCGTCCACCGCCACCACCACCGCAAATTTTAGCGATCGCACCAATAAACTTCCCAGCCTGCAAGCCTTTCTGATTAACACCCTTACTAAAGGCTGCCACTAAACTGACCTTATCCGGACTAGGCACTGAACCCAACACTACCGCACTTTCTCCCAGCTTCTGCTGTAGCTGTTGCGCAACACTTTTCAATCCCTCTGGTTCTACTCCCTCCATCTTGGCTACCAGAACCTTGAACTCACCGACTGACTTAGCTTCCGCCAACAATTGGTCAGATTTGGCCAAAGCCAGTTGTTGCTTCAGGGCATCTAACTGTTTATTAGTAGCCTTGAGTTCCTGTTGTAAATTACTAATCCGCTCAGGTAACTCTTCCGGTTGTGCCTTAAAGCGATCGCATAAATCCTTAACCACCTTATCCCGCACATTCAGATAATCCAGCACCGCCGGTCCAGCCACTGCTTCTATGCGCCTAATCCCAGACGCGACCCCTGCGGAAGCGATAATCTTAAACACGCCAATCTCAGCAGTATTGTTGACATGGGTACCACCACACAATTCCATGGAGACACCAGGGAAATCAATCACCCTGACTTCATCGCCATACTTTTCCCCAAACATAGCGGTTGCGCCCTTAGCCTTAGCTTTTGTCAAAGGCATCACCTCTACATCTGCGGTATGGGCTTCACTAATCCAAGTATTAATTTGTGCCTCGATTTGCTCTAACTCTTCCGATGTCAGAGCGCGAGGGCAATTGAAGTCAAAGCGCAAGCGGTCAAAAGCCACCAAAGAGCCTGCCTGAGAGATGCTTGGGTCAACAATTTTTTTCAGAGCCGCTTGCAGTAAATGGGTCGCACTATGGTTAGCTTGAACTCGACGGCGACAAGCCCGGTCAATTTGAGCCGTTACTGTTGTGCCTACCGCTAAATTTCCCCGTTCGACAGTACCGAAGTGGACAAAGAAATCCGATTCTTTCTGAACATCTTCGATGCGAACCAATAGCGAATCCCCAGACAGATAACCGCGATCGCCTATTTGTCCCCCAGATTCCGCATAGAATGGGGTCTGATCCAAAATCACCTGGACCTTACTCCCAGCTCCAGCGGATTCCACGGACTTCCCATCAACTAGCAAAGCCTCTACCTTAGCCATAGACTGGGGTTCAGTGTAACCCAGGAATGCCGTACTATCGATCTGTTCCCCTAGCTGATCTAAGCTACCCTGTACCGTTAAATCAATCGTTTCATGGGCAACTCTAGCCCGTTCCCGCTGGCGTTCCATTTCCACCTCGAAGCCATCGAGGTCTACCGTTAAGCCCTGTTCTTCAGCAATTTCCTCAGTTAATTCCACTGGGAAACCATAAGTATCATAGAGCGTAAACGCATCTGTGCCAGATATCTGCTTAGGCTTCTTGGCCAAAATCTCAGCCAGCAGCTTCTCTCCCCGTTCCAGGGTTTTCAGGAATTGAGACTCTTCCCGCTGCATTTCCGATTGGATAGTTTTTTCCCGTTCCCGCACATTGGGATAAGCGGATTCAGATAATGCGATCGCTGTTTGAGCTACTTCCCAGGTAAATTCCCCATCAATCCCAATCAAACGGCCATGACGCACCACTCGACGCAGCAAACGGCGCAACACATAACCCCGTCCGGTGTTAGAAGCCGTAATCCCATCCGCGATCATATGAACAATTGCCCGGATATGGTCACCAATAACCTTCAGAGAAACCTTCGTCTTCTGATTACTCTTGCTATAGTTAACCCCAGCAATTTCCGCTGCCGTTTTTACAATCGGGAAAATTAAATCAGTTTCATAATTATTCGGCACTTGCTGGAGGATTTGCGCCATCCTTTCCAGCCCCATCCCCGTATCAATATTTTGCTTTTCTAACGGAGTGCGATTACCCTCCGCATCCTGGTTGTATTCCATGAATACCAGGTTATAGAACTCAATAAACCTGGTATCATCTTCCAAGTCAATGCTCTCGTCTCCCAGTTCTGGGTGAAAATCGTAGTAAATTTCTGAACACGGACCACACGGACCGGTTGGACCCGATTTCCAATAATTATCCTCTTCACCCAAGCGCTGGATGCGATGGGCTGGGATGCCAATTTTATCCCGCCAAATCCCAAACGCTTCGTCATCATCCCGAAACACACTGACTACTAAGCGTTCTGGTGGCAAACCGAATACCTCTGTAGAGAGTTCCCATGCCCATGCGATCGCTTGTTCCTTGAAGTAATCCCCAAAACTAAAATTCCCCAGCATCTCAAAAAAAGTATGATGCCGTGCCGTGCGTCCCACATTCTCTATATCATTGTTGCGGATACATTTTTGGGAGGTGGTGGCGCGAGGGAATTCCGACTGACGTTGTCCTAGAAAAATCGGTTTAAACTGCAACATTCCCGCAATGGTCAGCAACACCGTCGGGTCTTCCGGTACTAGGGAAGCACTTGGCAATACATTGTGTTGCCGTTGGGAGTAGAAATCGAGGAAAGTTTGCCGGATTTCGTTACCGCGCAAATAATTAGGGATATCGGGCATGGTTTTCTACAAGTCAGCGTTAGGGTATGGGCATATGGTAGATAAACCCTGATCGCTATGTTTCTTAATTTACCTATTATCCATTCTTACAGAGGTTTGCTAGAAAGCCCACCCTTTATAGGAGAGCAAACCATTGTGATGGTTGGAGGTTGAAGGTTGGATGGTTTAAGGTTGGATGGTTTAAGGTTGGATGGTTGAAGGTTGGATGGTTGGAGGTTTGAAGGTTGAAGGTTGGTTGGTTGGTTGGTTGGTTGGAGGTTGGATGGTTGGAGGTTTGATGGTTGAAGGTTTGATGGTTTAAGGTTGGATGGTTGAAGGTTTGATTGGTTGAAGGTTTGATGGTTGAAGATTAGAGGCTTAACAACTGAAAGCCGGATGTATAATAGCAATCTTTAACGTTAAACCTGTTACATATAACCTGCAACCTTCAACATCTAACCTGTAACCTTCAACATCTAACCTTCAACATCTAACCTGTAACCTTCAACCTGCAACCTTCAAGCTGTAACCTTCAACCTTCTTAATCTAATCGTTGCAGTTTGTAAAGACTCCTGAACTTTAATAACAAGTATTCGGAATCTCCAGAAAGCCGTGTTAGCTTTAAAGAGTGGAAGTCATCCTTCAGAGAAAAACCTGAAGCGACAAACCAAATGGGCATAGATAAGATGATTTCTACCGGTCTATGACCCAGCCACAGTAGGCACCAATCGAACATAGCATGAAGTGGCGAGGAACCAACGGAAGTTGGAAGAAGCCAAACCAAAGTCCGGAAAGACACGACTGTGTGAGATTTAGTATTAGGTGTATCTGTGAAGTTTGCCAACCGTAGTAGTGATTCAAAACTGGTAGTCAGAAAGTTAACTCGTTGAAAATTTGTCTTTTTACACTCAGATGGGTCTAGTCAATCCTGGCTAGGCCCTTTGAGTATTGGGGAAATGTATTGGGGCAATCCCAGATAAATTAGAAATGATTGCTGCAATGTACCATTAAAGTTGATCAAAGCTTTGGAGCTAAAAAGCAATTAACAGTTCACCCTTGACCCGACATGCTTCATACTTTTTCATCTAATTGTTGCAGTATGTAAAGACTCCTGAACTTTAACAACAAGTATTCGGAATCTCCAGAAAGCCGTGTTAGCTTAAAAGAGTGGAAGTCATCCTTCAGAGACAAACCTGAAGCGACAAACCAAATGGGCATAGATAAGATGATTTCCAACGGTCTATGACCCAGCCACAGTAGGCACCGATCGAACATAGCATGAAGTGGCGAGAAACCGACAGAAGTTGGAAGAAGCCAAACCAAAGTCCGGAAAGACGCGACTGTGTGAGATTTAGTATTAGGTGTATCTGTGAAGTTTGCCAACCGTAGTAGTGATTCAAAACTGGTAGTCAGAAAGTTAACTCGTTGAAAATTTGTCTTTTTTCACTCAGATGGGTCTAGTCAATCCTGGCTAGGCCCTTTGAGTATTGGGGAAATGTATTGGGGCAATCCCAGATAAATTAGAAATGATTGCTGCAATGTACCATTAAAGTTGATCAAAGCTTTGCATCTAAAAAGCAATTAACAGTTCACCCTTGACCCGACATGCTTCATACTTTTTCATCTAATTATTGCAGTATGTAAAGACTCCTGAACTTTAACAACAAGTATTCGGAATCTCCAGAAAGCCGTGTTAGCTTAAAAGAGTGGAAGTCATCCTTCAGAGACAAACCTGAAGCGACAAACCAAATGGGCATAGATAAGATGATTTCTACCGGTCTATGACCCAGCCACAGTAGGCACCGATCGAACATAGCATGAAGTGGCGAGGAACCAACGGAAGTTGGGGAAAGCCAAACCAAAGTCCGGAAAGACGCGACTGTGTGAGATTTAGTATTAGGTGTATCTGTGTAGTTTGCCAACCGTAGTAGTGATTCAAAACTGGTAGTCAGAAAGTTAACTCGTTGAAAATTTGTCTTTTTTCACTCGAATGGGTCTAGTCAATCCTGGCTAGGCCCTTTGAGTATTGAGCCAACGTATTGGGGCAATCCCAGACAAATTAGAAATGATTGCTACACCGTAGCATTAAAGTCAATAAAAGCCTTGCACCTAAAAGCAATTAACACTAGCAATTAACACTTGACCCTTGGCCCTTGGCCCTAAATGCTTCATACTTTTTCATCTAATTGTTGCAGTTTGTAAAGACTCCTGAACTTTAACAACAAGTATTCGGAATCTCCAGAAAGCCGTGTTAGCTTAAAAGAGTGGAAGTCATCCTTCAGAGACAAACCTGAAGCAACAAACCAAATGGGCATAGATAAGATGATTTCCAACGGTCTATGACCCAGCCACAGTAGGCACCAATCGAACATAGCATGAAGTGGCGAGGAACCAACGGAAGTTGGGGAAAGCCAAACCAAAGTCCGGAAAGACGCGACTGTGTGAGATTTAGTATTAGGTGTATCTGTGAAGTTTGCCAACCGTAGTAGTGATTCAAAACTGGTAGTCAGAAAGTTAACTCGTTGAAAATTTGTCTTTTTCCACTCAGATGGGTCTAGTCAATCCTGGCTAGGCCCTTTGAGTATTGTCGTCAATCGATCTAAGTTATTGGTAAGCATTAACATTCCTACCTTGGGCTGCGAGCTTTAAGGGGAAGCTGATTAACGGCTGTAAGAAAAACTGATGGAGTATTGACGATGGCAATAGTACAGTTAAAAGTTCCCAGTATTGCGTGTGATGTCTGTGCCAAGACCATTACCGAAGGTATACTCCAACAGGAGCCAGACTCTAAAGTCAAAGTGGATGTAACATCAAAGACGGTTAGAGTTGAAACCGAAGCCTCTGAAGATTCAATTAGACAGATCATAACCACTGTCGGTCACACCGTGGAGTAAGGTAGTGTACATTTAATCGAGCTATTTGGTACTTAAGGCCTTGGCCGTTGGCCACCCTTGGCCTTTTGCCACGCTACTTGAGGTGCGAATGGCCACGCTACGCGAACGGAACAAGTCGTCAATCCCTCTGCGACTCTCCCCCTCGTCTTGAGTATGCAAATTAGATGGGTGACAGCTGAATCAATATTGTCTTGATTATTGCGCGAGTGGGGGAAACCCCCTGTTCCCTTGCTGCATCGCTGCGGAACGGCTTAGGTGCGCTTGACCCTTAGGTGCGCTCTTACCATTAAGAATTAAATTCGCTCTTTGTGCGCGCCTCTAAGGCCGCGAGCAATCCCTCGCGGCCTTGGACCCACCTCAAGGTGCGCGAACGGGCGCGCACCTTATGATTAACCTTTGACTATCAACCGTCAAACATTAACCTTGTGGCCTACGGCTGACCCTACGGGAACGACCAGAAATCAGTCAGTTCTATTGTGTTGTTTAACTAGGTGTGAGTTGACTAGGTGTTGGGCATTTAAATTAAATTATGATTCAGTTATAAAAAAAACCTGCTCTCTTGCGCCCCTGCTCTGTTGAACAATGGAATTTAAATGAAGACCAACTTACGTGTTGGTTAATTATGTAGGGCATCTAGTCTATCTTAGATGCTAACAAAGATGCTCATTGAGTTCAAGGAAATACAGCGATGCAGCGCCGACCTGCGGGGGTTTCCCCCACTCGCGCTTTGCATCAAGAGAGGGATAAATTCTGTAGCTAGTTTTGATCCTAATTAAGCAGCAGACCACAAGCTCTCCGGCTGCCAGAAATTTTTTAGATCATGTCGGGATAATTACTCTTAATAAAAATCTCCCCATCTCCTCATCTCCCCATCTCCCCATCTCCCCACCCTCCCTCTAATTATGGGTATTCAACCTGACTTGATATTAGAGGTTAGTGGGAATAATAATGCTTTGACTCAGTTGAACAGTTAAGTGTTTTCACTATGTTCGATAAAGATTTAGACAAATTTTCCGGATACCAGGAAATAGCTAATGCCACTTGTGATAAAAACAAGAGAGTATAAAAGGAAAGTATCAATAGAATAATCCCTGTGGTCAGCTTCTGCTGAGTAACCCCTAATTAACTATGTGCCTAAGATGTGCCTAAGATGTGCCTAAGTTGGCTTTGCATTCATTGGGGATTCAACTAATTTTTGTTGTTATTCAGGTTTATGTTCAATAAAACTCGTTAAACTAAAAACCATATAAAAATTATAAACGAGTTGTGAAAATCTATAACCCCAAGAATATGGTATTATTGGCATCCTGGCCGCTTGATAGTTCACAACCTATTTATAATTGCTCTATATAGGAATCTAGTTTAGAAATGATTGTTATAATACCACCTAATTTATCTAAAGTTCCGCAGCTCGTGATTCACAATCCATATTGGAGAATGAGGAATCGGCAATGGGAAATTGGTAACTGATCCAACTGTACTTGAGCTCCCAAACGATAGTCAGCAATAGGATCAATTTATCTAGTTATCTAGCATCTATCTATTCCATAGCCAATCCCATAGACTGGTAAATTTAGAACCAAACGTATTAGCTAATACTTTCTTGAAGAAGTAGCAGTGTTAAGATTATTAATTCAGGGTGAATGTATTAGCTCTGTAGAGCTAACTATAAATAAAAACGATGCTTCTATATTAGTGGTAGGAAATCAAAAGTTTATCACTACATTTGTGAAGCGGACTTGCTATATAAAGTCTAGCACTGTCGAGGTATCTTGGGAACTTGATGATGTCATACAACTCATCAAGACTAGACAACCGGCTATTTTAATTTTGCAGGCAACGCAGGTGGCTAGTTTACAACTATGTCGTCAAATTAAAGAACAAAAGCTGCTCGGTTGGATATACTGCATTGTGATCAATGACTTGCCCGAAATAGCGATTGAAACAATGGGCCGAGACCCAAACTGGGAGTTAAAAGAATGTGCTCAAGCCCTAGAAAACGGTGCAGATGCCTACTTACGGATCAGTTCAATCAGTAATCAAGACTCAGCCATATCTGTAGCAGAACATCGGTTGCTTAAGGCACAAATTCATGCAGGGTTACGAGGAGTGCAACTATACCGAAAAGCAATGCACACTAATGATTTTTTATCTAGGATAGCATTAGTTGATCCCTTGACAGAATTGAGCAATCGTCGGGCAATGGAATGGGAGTTACCCCGACAAGTCGAAAATGCCTTTCGTAAATCAACGCCCCTGAGTCTGATTATCCTAGATGTGGACTATTTCAAGTCCATCAACGACAACTACGGACATCCGGTAGGCGATCGCGCTCTCAAGCTACTGGCAAGTCGTCTCAAACATAACCTACGTATTCAAGATTCCCTCTTTCGCTATGGTGGAGAAGAGTTTGTGATCATTCTTAGTCACACTGACACTCAAGAAGCCCGAGCAGTGGCTAACCGAGTGCGACATATTATTAGCGATCAACCCTTTCACATTGATAGAAGATTAGTGCTCCCAATTACCATTAGCTTGGGTGTTGCTTCCCTTAACAAAAATAAGGACGACCATAGAGGGGAAAGCCTACTGCGATGTGCTGACCAGAACCTACGGATTGCTAAATCTAATGGTCGCAATCGGGTTTATTGTTGTTGCAATCACTAATTTTCAGGTAAATTGCTGACTCAAAACCACTGGCTTGTGGACAGTAATTTTTTTCTTGTGAATCGAAATCATTTCTTTTTCCCTTAGGTCTCCCAGTAGACGGGTGACAGTCACCCGAGTCGAACCGATAGCTTCTGCGATCGCTTGATGGGACAACTTCAGTTCAATGGTAATCCCATCCCCACAGGGTATCCCAAAGTCACGGCAGAGAATTAATAGAAAACTAACCAATCGAGACTCCATATCCCGATGAGCTAGGGTTTCGATCATCATTTCAGTCTGTAATATCCGAGACGATAGCCCCCGTAACATCAACATTGATAATTCCGGGTTTTCCTTGAGTGCTTTTTCTACCTGGTCAATCGGGGAAGAGAGTAACTCTACAGTTGTAAAGGCAACTGCATGATAGAACCGATCAGATTGGTGACCAGTAATCAGAGATAGAACACCGAAAACCGTATTTTCTCGCAGCAGTGCTACAGTAATTTCTTCTCCTACTTCGTATACTCTAGACAGTTTGACAGCACCTTTTAGCAAAAAGTAAACCCGTTCAGCTGGATCTCCTGGGAAGAAAATCGTTTTACCTCGCTCATAGGTTTCTACGACTGGTGGAAACGCTCCTCTACCAATCTGACGAAAAACAGCCGCTAGTGGTGTATCCTGCGTCACAACCCTATCCATATCTATTCCTTTGTAGCAATGCCCCTATCTATTTATAGTGAAAAGACTTCCGGGGATGTTAAGCCACGGATTAGTCAATAAATCTTGTCTATTTAGGCTTGTCTATTTAGGCTATTTTAGCGGATTTTAAACAGTTTTATTTAGTTTGTCGTGAACTGCTACAACCGTTCTTAATTCCCCTTGCCAATCAATTTCGGCACTGGAACCAGTGGCGAATTTAATTACGGGTCAAGCGCAGCGGGCAAGTTTTGAGCTAATTTGCCAACAGGCCAACAGTATTAACTGCTAGTCTATAATAGTTTAGCAAGCTCTCGGCTTGATTCTCCCTTAACCCTGTCAGGTAGAAGCGGCGATTAGTACCAATCATCGTGGAATCGACAAATTTATTTCTAACTACTTAATATCAATCTGAGGTAAGTTTTTGTAAAAATTGCTACCAAACACTAAAAACCTCAGGGGTCATTATTGGTGCTTACCTCAGGGGGTAAGCCTGAAGGGTAAACGGGAGACCCGCTTTGGGGTGTGGAGCGAACGGGTTTGGGGTGGACAGTAGCCATTTCTCTGGTTCTAGTTGGGTGAGTAACCTCACGCTCGCCTGCCATAACTAATCCCTATTAAGTCGGGGAGTTAGTCGCTATTTCGCGTCCGGGTGATTGCAGATCCCCCATAATATAGGTAGTTTGATTACCTGGCACCCTTGCTTATAAACTATAATAAAGGTTTATACTGAAAATTTATAATAAAAATTATAACAATATAATACTTGACCAGACTTGGGCTCACAATTACCTATTACTAGTTGAGATGGAGCTGAAAAACTCAACGTTGCTGCATTCAGCGATGCAGCGCGGTCTTGGGGAGGCAGTGCGGTCTTGGGGGTTCCCCCATGAGCGACTGCATCAAGAAGGGATATAATAACTGGGCTGTCATATACGGCTAACTAACCTTCAACCCTGACTCATAGCGCGACTCAACCTAAAAACCATGCTCGATCTCAACGGAAAAAATGCTTTTGTCACTGGCATCGCCAACAACCGCTCCATTGCTTGGGGGATCGCCCAACAGTTGCACAACGCGGGGGCAAATTTAGGTGTGAACTTTTTGCCTGACGAAAAAGGTCGCTATGAGAAAAAAGTTCGAGACCTGGTAGAGCCCCTCGAGCCTAGCATTATCATGCCCTGTGATGTCCGAAACGATGCCCAAATTGAAGCGATTGGGGATGCGATCGCAAAACAATGGGGCAAACTGGACATCCTGATTCACTGTTTAGCCTTTGCCAATAAAGAGGATCTATCGGGAGAGTTTAGTCAGACATCCCGTGAGGGGTTTTCCCTAGCCTTAGACATTAGCAGTTACTCCCTCAATCGATTAACCGCAGCTTGGAAACACTTGATGACTGATGGGGGTAGCATTGTCACCCTCAGCTATCTTGGGGGGGTTAAAGTAATTCCCAATTATAATGTGATGGGTGTTGCTAAAGCAGCACTGGAAATGAGTGTTCGTTACCTCGCAGCAGAACTCGGACCCCAAACGATTCGGGTCAATGCTATCTCCGCAGGACCAATCCGGACCTTAGCCTCTTCAGCAGTTGGGGGTATCATGGATATGATTCATCATGTAGAGAAAGTAGCACCACTGCGCCGCACTGTTACTCAGGAAGAAGTGGGTAAAGCAGCTGCTTTCTTGTGTAGTGATTTAGCCAGCGGCATCACTGGTCAGGTTTTATATGTAGACGCTGGTTACGAAATAATGGGAATGTGACTAAGAACAATTGCGTCAACTATAGAATTGGAAAATCAAAATTCATAATTATGCACGCGCATTCCGTAATGTTTGATGCAATGGGCGAATACTTAACTGAAGAATACTGGCAAATAGGCAGATAACTAATAAGTCAGGCTAAGTAAGACAGGAGTAAAGATGTAATGCAAGTAAGCGATAATCCGACGCAGATCGAGAGCGGACCGATAATTCTCAACACCCAAGAGTCTAGGTTAAAGGCGCGAACAGCCTCAGTCAGGCGTACTACTGGGGAAACTGATGTACAAGTGTCACTGAATTTAGATGGTACAGGTATCTGCACCGCTAATACAGGGATTCCATTTTTAGACCATATGCTGCATCAAATCTCTTCCCATGGACTGATTGACTTGGAGGTGCAGGCAAAGGGGGACCTAGAAATTGATGATCACCACACTAATGAAGATGTTGGGATTACCCTAGGGCAAGCCTTGGCAAAAGCATTAAGCGATCGCAAAGGAATAGTTCGCTTCGGGAATTTCCTGGCTCCCCTAGATGAGGCCTTGATTCTGGTATCTCTAGATTTTTCTGGACGTCCTCACTTAAGCTATGGTTTGGAAATTCCTACCCAGCGTGTCGGAACCTATGATACCCAGCTGGTGCGAGAGTTTTTTGTCGCACTGGTTAACCATAGTCAGCTCACCTTACATATCCGCCAACTAGATGGCATCAATTCACATCATATTATTGAAGCAACATTCAAGGCATTTGCCAGGGCAATGCGCATGGCTGTGGAAATTGATCCTCGTCGTGCAGGGATGATTCCAAGCTCTAAGGGGGTTTTGTAAGCGATGCAGCGCCGACCTGCGGGGGTTCCCACGGGGCTTACAAGGTGCGGACGCAGGTTCCGCACACAGACCCATGCGCCATGAGCGACTGCATCAAGACAAAGCTATCGGGAAATCCTAAAGGTTTAAAACAAACAAAAAGCCATGGGACTAAGAGTTCCACAGCTTTTAGACTGGTCTAAGGAGCATTAACTACATTTGATCGTAGAGTATGCTAACCGTGGGCATAGTCCTCGTAACAGTTTTGGTAACGAATTTGGTAACGAAATGGTTTTTACTCAGCTATAGTCCAAACGAGGATTTACCAAAGCGCAAAGCGCATTGTGCAGATCGTAATAGATTCAAACGACTAGCGCCCTAGTGCTGACGCTAGCAAACCCATTCTAGGCAGCCAGCCGTTGCAATCGGTGCCTCATTCATACCTAGCCAAAGGCCAAGATTGCACCCTTGAGTTTTAGAAAAATCTGGGATTATGTGGTATCATTCTTGGTGGTTTAATTTCATTTTCATTCTGGTGTTTCAGCTCAGTGGCAATGATTAGCTGATCAAGGGTGCATTTGAGCTTTTCCATGATTAACTTAGTCTGCCAAAAGGAGAGCTTAGGCTGCATTTTGCCCCTTTCCCAAATGGAAATGGTTTTCTGGGTTACTCCAAGGGCTTCAGCAAGTTCTCGCTGAGTTAAGCCAACTTGCTGGCGCAACTTTAGTAGGGTTATGTCATGATGTTCACGTAGCATTATACTTTAATGTATAGTTTTCAAAGCCATATAATCAAAGGTATGAACAAAAACAGATAATGGCAGGTAGCCAAAAACTGCTTTTGCTTTTTGAAACCTAATCATAACGCTTCCAGGTTGTTTAACCCAGCCATCCTTAAATCTACAAATAACAGCTCAATCCGTTATACGTCATCCACCTGCAGTCAAATATGGCTCCTAGTTGGCTGATAGTAAGCTTGCTTTAGCGATGCAGCGCCGCCAAAGGGGGTTCCCCCCATGAGCGACTGCATCAAGACAATGGCAAAAAGCCATCACTCCACCACCAGACTTAGCGATGCAGCGCCGCCAAAGGGGGTTTCCCCCACTCGCGCTTTGCATCAAGAAGAGAAGAATAGAAAAGACTTAGGTGAGCCGCTATTGGATTAAACGGTGCGAGAATCACGCGAATTTAATTACGGGTCAAGGGCACCGGGTAGGTGTCAGCTGACCTGCTATCCTGATAGAATGCCACCAAAGCTATTGATTTGATTTATCTTAGCGGGTGATTTATCTTGGTTTCAAATCCTGTACTGAAATCGTCTTATGACCGCTGTAACTACCTTAGCTAATGCTCCGGATTTATCTACCGATAACTACCTGGTGGTAGGCTTAGCCACCTGCTTTATCAAAGAAGAGGGTGAAGTTCATCAAGTTCAAATTATTGAACCCATCCCCTCAGCCTCTCTAGAAGCACTGCTTAAAAGTGTTCCTACATCTTACTCAGTGGCTTGTGGTACGACTCTAGGTAAAGTAATCTCAGGGGATAGCCTTTTCAAACCCGCTGAGTTTCCAGAGGATGCTCAGTTTTGCGATGATTTTACTAACCGAGCCCTCGCCGCTGCACGCACTTACAAGAGTTGTCCAGAAGCGATCGCTCATATTCCCCTCGGCACAACCTTTGATAACTTCAACTTTTCCACAGAACGCAAGCGGTTGCTAAATATGCAGCGAGTTGTTACTAAGGAAGATAATGTCAAACAGCATGAGTACACTCACAAGGTTCTCTAATCCTTAATCCATTAGTCCTTAGTTAATTTAAACAAGACTTAGGCTTGTACCCGTTGCTAAGCGCCTATTTTATGGGATATGGCCTTAACAATTTGCTTTGAGCAATCACTAAGGACTAACGACTATTTCTCTAACAACTTCCAGCCACCATCCCAGTCATCGTTAGGAGGTTCTTGAAGAAAGCGCTGACAACGCCTCAGGTGCAATACAGAGGCTTGGTCATTTTTGTCATATTTTTCTAGAACAGTGCCAAACTCACCCATGGCGAGGGCGAACTGTCGCTGGAGGTAATACTGACGGCCTTTGTAGTAATGTTCAATGATTCGTGCTTTGTACTCCGAAATCGGTTCAGATTTTAGGCCGACCAATTCATAAATGGATACTGGCTTGGTCTTGCCCTTAACAATTACCTTGTCCAATTCCCTAGCCCAGATCTGGTCCACACAAGCTCTGTAAGTATTTTCACTAATTAGGATGTCACAACCGTATTGCTTGCTAGCCGTTTCCAAGCGAGCACCTAAATTGACTCCATCACCAATAGAGGTAAACTCCATTCGTTTAGTTGAACCCATATTACCACTAATGACGCTATCGGAGTTGATGCCAATCCCGATCTTTAAAGGTTTTCGATTAGCTTTAACACGTTGTTGATTAAACTCTTTGAGACGCTGGCGCATCTCTAAGGCAGTTTGCACTGCTCTCCAAGCATGATCTTCTTGGGGCAAGGGCGAACCAAAAACAGCCATAATCGCATCGCCAATGTATTTGTCGAGGGTACCTTTATATTTAAAAATTGCATCCACCATCGACTCAAAATAGTCGTTGAGCATACCCACGACCTCTTCTGCCTTTAAACTTTCGGTCAAGGCAGTATAGCCACGAATATCTGAGAACAGAACTGATACCTCTTTGCGATCGCCTCCTAATTTATGGTCATCAAGTTTAAGTAATTCCTCTGCTAACTCCTGGGTCATGTAGCGATACATGGTAGTCTTGAGGCGTTTTTCATCACTAATGTCATCCATGACTACCAACGCACCATAGACATGGGTTTGATCGCTGGCATCAGCAATAGAGTTAATCGAGAGATTCACACAATGCTTGGTTGATTCTAGCCCCTGTGAGATCAGGGTTTGGTCGGGGTAGTACTGACGGCTGTCTTTTTCTGTCTTGGCAGTTAAAGCATTCTGGAGCCATTGAGCAAAATTTCCGCCTTTGATGTTAATCAACTGACTAACCGATAACCCCTCCAAGCTGTCTCCAGGGTAATACCCCAGCAGTTTCTTGGCACTTTCATTGGTAGCGATAATCTTACCGGTTTTATCGGTGGAAATAACCCCATTACTAAGACTGCGCAGCATATCCCGCTGAATTTGTTCCTGCTGTTTGATGGTGGCAAACAGTTTGGCTCGCTGTATGGCTACCCCAGCTTGAATATTGAACGCCTTCATGTAGGCTTCATCAATTCGATTAAAACTTGCTTTCCAGCATGCGGGAGCTTTCGGCCAATCATTCGGATTGTAGGGCTCAAAGTCACCGGTCTTTTTCTTGTTAACTAGTTGGGTTACACCTATTAACTCTTGATTGGAGTTATACACTGGCATACACAACAGGCTACAGGTGCGATAACCAGATTCCTGATCAACTTTTTTTGAATTGTTAGAATTGGGATGATCATATAGGTCAAAAGGAATATTTAGAGCTTCACCAGTTTGAGCCACCTTCCCGGCAAAGCCAACCCCCATTGGGATTCGGATTTCTTGGGAGGAACCATCCGCTTGGGGAATTTGCGCCCAAAGTTCATTACGCTCTCGGTCAATTAGCCACAGGGTACTACGGTCAGCTTTCATCAGCGTTTTCGCCTCATCCATCACCCGCTTAAGGGTTTCGTCTAGATCCAAACTGCTGAGATTGAGGGATTCTGTGGCTTTGATCAGTGCTGTTGCTGCTCTTTGTCTCTGGGTAGCTCGGTACAACGACTTGGAAGATTCTAGAACCAGCCGCATCGAAGGAGCAAAATCGTTAAACAGTTTTTGATCTTCGTCAGTAAAGCCCTGTTGATCAATTTTTTCGTTTAAGGAAGCGTTCTGTGTATAGGAATTTTTGATCTTATTAAGTAATTGGACTACGGCAACTAAATCTCCCTGTCGAGTCAACAGGGGCAAGGCTAGCAGCGTATAGGTGCGATATCCAGTTTTTTGGTCAGACTTTTTGGCAGTGTTAGAACGAGGGTCATCATAAAAATCGTAGGGAACGTTAACCACCCGTTTGAAAGTAGCTACTTCACCAACAATGCCCTGATCAGCTGGAAATCGCAGTTCTCCTAAGGTGTTGTTTCCCTCTCCCTTTGCTACTACCGACCAAAGTTCGTGCTTGTCTTCATCCAGAAAAAATATTGTTACTCGGTCGGCATTCATTAACTCTGCCGTCTTGATAGTAATCGCATTCAAAATCTCCTGGAGAACCTTCTCAAAATCTTGGTTTTCCAGTAGAGCGTCCAGCATCGACAGGGTTTGATTGACGATGTGGAGTGCGCTTTCTACACTTGGGACTACTTGTTTTAAACTTTCCCGGTTTAAAGGCGCTAGGAAGTTAGATATTCCTTGTCCTGCCGCAACTAGCGAACCAGCTGCTGAGGAATTTGCCTCAGATATGCTCCCCTTTTCCACCTGATTTGAATTGTTTTGATAAACAGATGCAGCTACCATAGAATTATCCTGCGCTAAAGCTTTTGATTTGCTGAAGCGATCTAATGATGGCGTATTTTTGATACTTATTGACTCTTAGATTGATACTTATTGACTCGTCAGAGCCAGTTAACCGAATTGATCTGAGTTTAAGGCTAATCTGTTGATTACCTAGAGAGCACCTTCTATGCTGGCCGCTGAGTAGATTTTTTCTGATTGAGAGTTAAATATGGCCTGACTGGATTATACTGCATTCTAGATTAATTTGTCAGTAGCTTAATTAATCAATTGCGATTCAACTATTAAACTAATGCATCACAACCTCACAAGTTTTAAGATTTAGCTCTCTCGAATTTTCGTTGTTTGGCCTTAGTCCTGTTTTACCACTGTGCATGTCTTACGCCAGCTAGCAGCTTGGGACAACAAGGAAGCTGCAAAATTCATAGCGTCTTGAGCCGACTGTCCACCAGCTAACTGAGCGATTTCTTCCTGCCGCTTTTGGGGATGATTCAGGAGGCTAATCCTGACTACAGTTCGAAGCTCGGGCATTCCAGATTCTGGGATTTGGGTAACTACTTGAGTACTGCCAGACCGGTTACCTTGAGGGGAAGATGGTTGTTTCAAAATGCTAGAAATCGGTTGAGCAATCACCTGTTTATCTACCCTAAAATGTTGGTCTGCCATCGCAGCAATTAACGGTTGGTGAGTCACACAAAGAACTTGGTGGCGTTGACTGAGTTGGTAGAGTCGTTCTGCGATCGCTCCTGCTACCCGACCAGACACCCCAGCATCAATTTCATCAAAAATTAAGGTTGTTCCTGGCTGATTACTGCTGGAAAAACAAGCTTTCAGTGCCAGTAAAAATCGACTCATCTCTCCACCGGAAGCCGTCTTAGCAAGAGGTTGCAAGGGTTCTCCGGGGTTGGGAGAGAAGCAAAAGGTGACTTGATCTCCACCAGCTGCCGTGGGTACAATGGGGTTGATTTCCACTGTAAACTTTACCTTCTCCATAGCCAAGGGCTTTAACTGGTTAACCAGCTGTTTTTCAAGTTCTGACCCAGCCCTATAGCGCAATTTTGTCAGTTGCTCACATTCATCGGTCACGTTTTCCTGACTAAATGCGTAATTTGTCTCTAATTCTTCTAGAGATGCACCTTCACTGCCTAATTCTTCCAGTTCTGCCTGTAGGGTCTCATAGTGAGCGATTGCCTGAGCAAGGGTTGGTCCATATTTGCGGCAAATTTGTTTAAGAACCCCAATTCTTTCCTCCACCACTTGGAGACGTTCCGGATCAGTCTCTAGTCCATCTCCATAGGCATTAATCTGATGGGCAGCTTCCACCACTTGAGCCAATGCTCCACTGACTAAGTCTAGTAGAGGTTGCAATTGACTATCATAGTCTACCATATCCTGTAAGGTACTTTCCGCTTGACCCAATAAGTCAGCACTTGCTTTTGTCCCCTGATCATTATGGTAAAGTGCTTGATAGACTTGGTAACTCCTCTGTTGGAGTTCCACAACATGGTTCAGACGCTGGTGTTCACGTTCAAGCTGTTCAAGTTCGTCCGGAGCGCTAAGGTTGGCAGCACTGAGGTCTTGAATTTGATACTCTAACCAGTCCAGACGTTGTAGGCGTTCTTGCTGAGACCTTTGCTGTGTCTCTAGAGCTTTCTTGGCCTCTTGACAAGCTATATACGCAGATGCAACTCGATCTCGCTGTTGGATCACTTGGGAACCGCCGTAAAGGTCGAA
>NZ_JAAHIG010000670.1:0-2180 GCF_010692305.1 Moorena sp. SIO4G3
GTGCGGCTTGTTCTGAGTAGGAGCCTCCTGAGAAAGGAGGGGTATAACTCAGGGAATCGCGGGGTTAAAATCCCAAAAATTCTAACTGTCTGTTGGATGGTGGTGAAAACCCACCCCATTAAGAGATATGTGACTCCTTATCTGGCCACACCGAGCAGGTGACATCCTAGCAGAGTGAAGCTGGCAACAGGGCGGAATCAGAGGTAAATCAGATGTGCCACACTGCCGCTAACAGGGAGACGACATGGGTAACAGTAGTAAAAGTCCTGAAAAAGTGTCTAATTGGAAAGCCGCAATCTGACTAGTACATGCGAGACTTGATTCCTTAATCCTCACGGTATTCTCTTGCGGATAACCGTAATCTCCGAGGAAGGAATAGGCAAATTGGACTGCCCTAAATCGTCATAACAATCTAACAGATGGAACAAGTAAAAACGGCAGCAATACAGGTCCGTAGGCGGGTCGAACCTACGGTAAGAGATGTCACTCCTAATCCCTACTGCCGGGTAGGATGTGGGCTAACAACTGCCCACGGGTATTCAGAATACACAAACTAATGGAGAGCATTGTTAGACACATGGGCAACCATAGTGAACATTGGAAAGGTCAGAAGTGGAAGAAACTCCGACAAAACCTATTCCGCCTACAGAAGAGAGTGTACAAAGCGGTTCGAGCTGGAGACTTCAAGAAAGCTAGGTCTTTACAAAAACTGATATTGAAATCCCGTGCTGCACAGCTCCTAGCTGTACGTCAAGTCACACAACTAAACAAGGGTAAAAGAACAGCTGGAATTGACGGAAAGTCAAAACTCAATTTCAGGGAACGCATGGAACTGGTTGAAACATTGAACCGTCACGGCCACGACTGGAAACATGACGGACTACGAGAAAAACCAATCCGTAAAAAGAACGGGAAAACTCGGATGTTGAAGATACCAACCTTAGCCGACCGAGCATGGCAATGTCTAGCAAAATTTGCATTAGAACCAGCCCACGAAGCTACATTCAGTGCAGATAGCTATGGATTTAGAACGGGCAGATGTGCCCAGGATATCCAAAAACGTCTATTCAATCATTTGAAATCAAACGTTAACGGAATCAATAAAAGAATCATAGAACTAGACATTAAGAAATGCTTTGACCGCATCTCACACAGCTCAATAATGGATAGATTGCTAGCCCCCGCGTGCCTAAAACAGGGGATTTTCAGGTGCTTAAAAGCGGGCATCAATCCGGAATTCCCAGAGCAAGGAACACCCCAAGGCGGTGTGGTAAGCCCCCTATTAGCAAATGTGGCTCTAAATGGCATAGAAGATATTCACACAAGCCTGCGATACGCAGACGATATGGTGTTTATACTGAAACCAAAAGATAACGCAGCAACAATACTGGAAAAAGTCAAGAAATTCTTGACTGACCGAGGGATGGAAATAAGTGAAGAAAAGACCAAACTAACACGGGCGACAGATGGATTTAACTTCCTGGGGTGGAGATTCCGCGTCAGAAAAGACGGAAAGTTCTCATGCGTTCCTTCAGAGGATAATCACAGAGCAATCCGTCAGAAGATTAAAAACATAGTCAACAACTCGAATTATGGTGCCAAAATAAAAGCACAGAAATTAGCACCCATCGTTCGCGGATGGCGTAACCACCACAACAGCTGTGACATGAGCAGCCCAAGGGATAGCCTATGGTTCATGAACCGGACCGCAAACCGAAAATTCCGAAAGGAAAAGAAAGTAAATCGGTACCAGGCCAACGAACTATGTAAAAAGGCATTCCCAAAAGTAGGTTACAAACAAAACCAACACGTAAACGTAAAAGGGACTAAGTCACCTTACGACGGTGACTTAGTCTACTGGAGCAAGAGAAACTCTAGACTCTACTCCGATGCTACTTCCAAAGCACTGAAAAGGCAAAACCATTCCTGTGGACACTGTGGATTGAAGTTCTTAGAAGACGAGTCTGTACACCTTCATCACGTCGATGGAAACCACGACAACTGGAAAACGAAGAACTTATCAGCAGTTCACCAGAGCTGCCACCAACAGATACACTGGAGCAAGCCAAAAGGCCGGTCAAAGACCGAGTTTACCCAGGAGCCGTGTGAGGGGAAACTTTCACGCACGGTTCTGGAGCGGAGGTGCCCCGGATAATACCGGGCATCGACCGTAACAAAGC
>NZ_JAAHIG010000671.1:0-2172 GCF_010692305.1 Moorena sp. SIO4G3
GGAGAATGTGCGACTCGTTCCAACTAAGAGCCTTTAGCAAATAAAGGGGTATGAGTTGGGGAAGGATACTAGGGCGGACACCCCAGTAACCAACTAACTGTTCTTTGGATGTGGGTGAAAACCCCACCCCTGAGGAGACAGGTGACTGCCTATCTGGCCACACCGAGGAAGGCGGCAACCTACCAGAGTGACGCTGGCAACAGGGCGCAATCAGAGGGGAAACAGATTACCCACACTGGCGCTAATGGCGAGACGACATGGATAAACAGATTCTAGAAAAGGGTCTTACCGAGAAGCCACAATCTGAAACATTACATGTGGACTTAATCCATTTATTCTCACAGCATGCATTCTCAATAGCTGTAACTCCGAGAAATGGATAGGCCAAGTGAATCATCCTAAATCGTCAAAACAATCCAAAGAACGGAACGAGAAAAAACGGTGGTTAGGAGGTCTGAAGAAAAGGTCGAAATATCAGTAAGTCATGCCAGACTTAATCCCTCCCACCGGGTAAGATGTGACCGGAAACTGGTCACGGGTATTCAGAATATACGGAGCCAATGAAGAGCACGATTAGACACATGAGAAAATCTTATAGTGAATCATGGAAAAATCAAAAATGGAAAAAACTCCGTCAAGATTTATTCCGCCTACAGAAGCGTGTATATAAAGCAGTTCGAGCTGGTGACTTGAAAAAAGCAAGGTCTCTACAGAAACTGATTCTGAGGTCTCGTACGGCACAGTTACTGGCCATCCGTCAAGTAACACAACTCAATCAGGGTAAGAAAACTGCCGGGATTGATGGGAAGACAGCCCTCACTCCCAAAGAACGGTTTGAACTTCTTGAAAGGCTGAACCACTGTGCCCATGTCTGGAAACACAGTGGACTACGGGAAGTACCAATCAAGAAGAAAAACGGGAAAACAAGAATACTTAAGGTTCCCACCATCGCTGACCGAGCATGGCAATGTCTAGCAAAATTTGCACTCGAACCCGCCCACGAAGCCACCTTTCACGCCCGGAGCTACGGGTTTAGGACTGGTAGAAGCGCTCAGGATGCACAGAAGTATGTGTTTCAAAACCTGAACTCTAGAGTTAATGGAAAGGAAAAGAGGGTAATTGAACTAGACATTAAAAAATGCTTTGACCGCATATCACACCGTTCAATAATGACAAAACTAATTGCCCCGGAGAGTTTGAAGACTGGGATATTCCGATGCCTAAAAGCAGGAGTTGACCTGGAATTCCCCGAACAGGGCACACCACAGGGCGGCGTGGTTTCGCCCCTCCTCGCTAATATAGCACTTGACGGAATAGAAAATATTCACCCATCAGTCAGGTACGCTGATGACATGATAATTTTTCTAAAGCCAAAAGACAATGCCGAAAAAGTCCTTACCAAAATCAAAGAATCCCTCGCAAAAAGAGGGATGGAAATCAGCGAAGAGAAAACCAAGATTACACACTCGACAAACGGATTTGACTTCCTGGGCTGGAATTTTCGAGTCCAAGAAAACGGAAAACTAAGAAGTACTCCCTCAGAGGACAATTTCCGAGTTTTCCGTAAGAAGGTAAAAACCGTGGTCAACAGCTCGAACTATGGAGCAGAAGTCAAAGTTAGAAAGCTCGCCCCAATCGTACGCGGTTGGAGGAACTACCATAAGAATTGTGACATGAGCGGAACAAAGGAATCACTATGGTTCCAAAGCGAAGACGCCAGAATAAAATTCAAAAAGGAAAAGAAGGTAAATAAACACGAAGCAGTAAAGCTAGTTAAAAAAGCCTTCCCAAAAGTTCCATACGAGCAATTCGGTCATGTCATGGTCACTGGAACCAAGTCACCATATGACGGAGATACAGTGTACTGGAGCAAGCGAAACAGCAAACTCTACGACAATACGACATCCAAAACTTTGACCAAGCAGAACCATACGTGTGGGTACTGTGGATTGAAGTTATTACCTGGTGAAAATGTCCACCTTCACCATGTAGACGGAAATCATGACAACTGGAAACCAAAGAATCTATCTGCGGTACACCGAAGTTGTCATCAATTAATCCATATGGGCAAAACCGAAAGGTAAAGAATATCTAGGAGCCGAGTGAGGCGAAAGTTTCACGCTCGGATTTGAAGGAGAGGTGCTCCGGATAATACCGGACATCGACTCTAAT
>NZ_JAAHIG010000672.1:0-2172 GCF_010692305.1 Moorena sp. SIO4G3
GTTCCATACCCACCTAGAATACCCAGCGTGTTGAGCCATCAAGGTTTTTTGTTTGTTATTCAGTTTTAACTTGGTCTTGAAGGCTCGTTGCATAAGTCGGGATGATTGATTTTTCCATCGGGCTAGTTTGCTGACGTTAACGCCATGATCCTCATCAGCTTTTGGTTGGTTTGAGGTACTTAGTCACCTAACTACAATTCACAACATACTGATAGTATCGTGTTGTACCTTAAATCGTCAACTAAGTTATTACTCTATCGGTTAGAACCTAAAAGTAACACCAAGTCAGGGACGGATGTTTAAATTTCTCACTCAACTGGACTACCTGCTGCGGGAAACTTTCTTAGGTCTACAACGTGGCGGCTGGATCAACTGGGCGGCGGTGAGCACGGTCACTGTCCTATTGTTTCTGTTTGGTATAAGCTGGCAAGCCTCCTGGCAGTTAGGTGGGCTACTCAATCAGTTGGGGAATCAACTAGAAGTAGCTGTTTATCTCGAACCAGGGGCTGAGGCAGAAATGGTCTTACCAGCAGTTCAGAAACTGCCCAAGGTGATGGCGGTTCAAACCATTTCCAAAGAAAAAGCTTGGGCATCCTTGGTTGAGGAACTGGGAATTTCCGACATTGCTGCTGCTACGGAACAGTTGGAAGGGAATCCCCTAGTGGATGAACTGAAGGTAAAGGTAAGCAAACCAAAGGATGTGCTAATTCTTGCCCAGCAATTGTCACAGTTGCCAGGAATAGATCAGGTGCAGTATATGGATCAGACTCTCAAACAAATGCGACAGCTTCATCACGGTTTAGGCTGGGTGAGTCTGATCATTACTACCATTCTAAGTCTGACGGCAGTGGCAGTTGTTACCACCACAATGCGCCTGATTGTGATCGCAAGACGCCAGGAAATTGAGATTATGCAGCTAGTTGGGGCAACCAGATCCTGGATTTATCTGCCGTTCATGTTGCAAGGAATTACTTTTGGTGTAGCTGGGGCAGTCCTAGCCTGGGTTTTGTTGATCGGTCTGCGGCAATTTCTGACTAATCTGCTCGCGACTGGACCTGATTTTATCGAATTTATCGCTACAGTGGTGCCACCGGATCCACTGAAAATTGTTGTGCTACCCTTACTGTTGTTGATTCTGGGGGGTTCAGTGGGTTTGCTCGGTAGTTGCTTAGCTGTTAGTCTCGAAACCATCGCTATCGGGAAATGAGGTTAGTAGACAGTTACCTAAATTTGGTCTAATTCTGGTATTTTGTCAGTGGTTAGGGTCATGGGAAGAGGTTCAGAGTAACAGAGGACTTATGACCAATGACTAATGACTAAGAGCTAATAACTAAAGACTACTTATGCGATCGCAATGGGAATGTTTTTTGCAAAATCAAGGGAGTTGGCATGGTTCCTTTACCACATTCTCACCAAAAGGGCAACAGTTAAAAGATATTCCCTCTGTGCTCACCATAGAAGGACTCGACGATAACCAAAAAATTCGTTTGACTCTTCGCTATCTGCCACCTGAACAAGCTATATTCAACCGAATTCTGGAATACACCAATGTAGATCGCTATCTTATGTTCTTTGACAGTGGTGCGTTTTCCCAAGGCGCACTACAGTGGATTCCTTATGGCGAATTTGGGGCAGAATTTGGCTTGATTGAGGGTAACCGTCGTCTGCGGATGGTGCAACTGTATAACAGGGAGAGTCAGCTGAAACAGTTGACCTTAATTCGAGAAAAACTGGGGGGTACGGATACACCAGAACGTCCACCATTAACCTTGGAACAGTTGCTCGGAGAGTGGCGTGGAGAGGCAGTAACCCTTTATTCTGATTTGCGGACGCCTAACATCTATCCTACTCACCTTAAACTCCAGCATGATCAAAGTAACCGCTTAGTACAACAACTGACATTTGGCACAGGAGAATCATTACGTACCATCACCTCTAGTGCTAAGATTGATGGCTCAATTCTGTATTTTGACGGCGGTGCGACCCCGGTCGGGTTTCCCGACCTAGGGAACGCGCACCAAGAGAAGGGTTCTGTTTCTACTCAATTGAACTCTCCACGGTTTGAAAACACGTGGATTCTAAGCGGATGTCGTTTCGCGGGTTAAAACCACGCTGCACGACGCTTCACGATACGATCTAGATAACGAGTCTAATTTGTACCGTTGTGGCAGG
>NZ_JAAHIG010000673.1:0-2169 GCF_010692305.1 Moorena sp. SIO4G3
ATTCAAACCTCAATGGAATGCCCGTCGGGGAGCTCAAGAACTCTACCAAGCTTATCAAACCGTAGGCTTAACCTTGGAAGAGTTTGAGGGACCGAGGTATCAGCGTATTGCTCACATCAAACAATTATAAGCATTCAGCTGTCAGCTGTCAGCTATCAGCTGTTGGCGTAGCCTGCGCGTAGCGCATTAGCTAAATGCTTACACTTAACTTAGTTACAAACGGGCTTTCCGTTCTATCTCTAAAATCTGCTTGATTCGCTCACTCTTTTGGCTGGCATAGTGTGAATTTCCAGATGCCTCGATTTTTGCTAAATCAGTTAAAAGATTTAGCTTTAACTCTCTATGTCTAGCATCGTCACCAGAACCGACAACTTCACCGAAGCCATCATACCAGAAACCTCTGTCAGCGTAGATATTTGCCCGATCAACAGGGTTAGTCGCTGCAGCCAGGGCTATTTTTAAATCTGGTGACTCTTGAACGACATCGATATACCCTTGGGCTACGATAGCACTCGATGGGTGATTCGGTTCACAGATAATAACCACTTGCCAAAAATATCTCTGTCCCACGGATAAGCCTAGTTCATCCTGTGATAGTGAGTGAGTCATTATTCCTGGTGTTGTTTGCAATTCAATATTTTGTATGAGTTGGTGATTCTCATTTACATCATCTTGATAAACTTGATAAAGCTGAAATTTCATTGGCAAGGATTCAGCATCCGGTACAAACCAAGCAAAGGTTGGGTGAGTCGAAACAGTTTGTCCAATATGTTCCTGAGGAGCTAGTGTAGTTAACTTTGCTTTTCCATTCTTAGAACATCCTCCCCTTGTACCGCTAATAATTGTCGGTTCTTTGGGACGAGATGGCGGATCAGGTGGTTTATAGTCGGCTAGGGCTACAGTTGTCATCCCTAAAAATAGACTAACCACACCAATAGTCAATCGGTGATTATCTAAGCACTGGTTGAGTAACTGAAATCTTCTCTTCATTAACTTACCCTCTAATTATGCCAACATCATAAAATTAAAAATTTAAAATTGCCATTAATAAATGATTAACAGCTATCAGCTATCAGCTATCAGCTATCAGCTAATAAAATTAAAAATTAAAAATTAAAAATTAAAAATTAAAAATTACCATTAATAAATGATTAACACCTAATACCTAATACCTAACACCTAACAGCTAATACCTAACACCTAACACCTAACACCTAACACCTAACACCTAATACCTAATACCTAATACCTAATACCTAATACCTAATACCTAATACCTAATACCTAATACCTAATACCTAATACCTAACACCTAACACCTAACATCTAACACCTAATACCTAACACCTAACACCTAGTTTAAAAACCAAAATCGACCTTTTTTAACAGACCAAGTGAGTTCACAAACTCTTCCTTTAGGAGACAAAGATGACCGCTTAAAACTTCCCCCTAGCTGTCGCGCTAGTGCTCTAGCTTGTTTAGTTCCCCGACCTCCTGAAGGCTTAGATTTCTTGGGTTGAGATGATGAGCTAATGCCCAACCCATTATCTTGAATGCGAATAATATTCATACCTTCGATTTGGGTGCAGGTGACTTTCAGACGAGTTACCCCTTTGGCATATTTACCGACATTGCACAATGCTTCTTCCATAAATCGACACAATCCTCGCTTCTGTTCGATACTTAATGGCGGACTATCGATTGGATCAAATTTTATAATTTTTACCTGAATGGTTTCAAAGCAAGGAAAGTTTAAGGCTAGGGTATTGCTATAAACTTCATAGAGAATCTCGTGAGTGGGTTGCTGCAAATCTAGGTCTAAATCAATCCCGATGTGGATACTGCTATCTTCGGTTAGGGTTTCTCGACGCACTGATTCATAAACTGCTCTGAGCTCTTGGTTTAACTGTTCTAGTTGAGAGCGCAATTGGTCATGAGATAAATCCTGATCTTGAGTGCAGCTGAGTATCCTAGCTAAGGTTTGTAATGGTCCATTATGAATGATGTCAAAGGTATAATCAATCATATATTGCCGTTCATTTATGCGGGATTTTAAGGTTTGGTGGTATAGATAGAAGGCATTGATGCTGACACCATTGACAGTTAAAACGAACCAGGTTGGTACTACAGGTATCCACCAACCCCAGATCAGGAGCAAATAACTTAGTC
>NZ_JAAHIG010000674.1:0-2168 GCF_010692305.1 Moorena sp. SIO4G3
TCCCCTTTAACTAGTTGATAAGGTTTCAGCCCCCTGTTGTATATCCAAGAGGATGCTAATTTTTGCAGGGAGACACTAATAATTACCAACTCTCAGGGCAATAATCCGGATTGTCCAGGTTTATAACCCTTTTCACATCGATGCTATACTTTATCGATGTAGAAGCAAAATTTATCCATATTATGGAGTGCCGTCAACTCCTTTTGTTTCGGTTATTTATAGTCTTTTTTTTACAATACTTTTGTCATGTAAAACTTGATTAATATTAATAAATGTAAATCAATTTGATACCAATTATTTTAATTAATGCTACAGATAACTTTAATCTTACCATCTCCTCATATCGATCTGTAGTACGACTGTAAGAGGATATCTGAAAAGTTTTTTTATACTGAATTTTGCCCCCCTAGCCCCCCAACTTTGGGGGGAACAAGAGTCAATTTGCTTCTAAAAGTCCCCCAAATTTGGGGGATTTAGGGGGCTTTGATCTAGCAAATGAGACTTCTCAGACAACCTCTAAATACTTGGTAATATCCACCAGTTTACTTTTAGTTAATTATACACTTATGATCCTACTATATTTTATAGTATTTATGGGCAAACTATCAAATATTTATCTCCAAAATAGGTAAGCCCAAGGATACTTCCGTGGGCTAAATTATGATATTAAAAATTTAATTAACCCTGACTCTCAAACAATTACTTAAGAATCCTATACCTAGGCTAAAGAAGAGACCAGATAATGATCTCTCCTAGTAGAATCAGTTGATTACGATGATGGGGTATCGACTGCATCTCGTTCTGTGCGAATCCACTTGGTCTGAGGTTCCACCAGAAAAGCCAGATAGAGGGGAATTTTCCACAGAATGTAAATTGGGACAGCTAAGAGCATCAGGATCGGAAAGTCTGCTCGGCAAAATTTAGCCCAACCTTCAACAATCGCAATTAACAGCAGCACCCCTTCGATTAGTAAGACAATAGTACTTATCCATGATCCTCCTAAGGCTACCCCGAGTAAAGATCCCCCTGTAGCAGCCACCCAAATTAGAACCAATAGGGACAATGGTGGCACACATAAGTCTAATGCGATCGCTAATAGGTCGAAACGTCTTTGACGAACAGACTCTTTGAGCAACTTAGGAACTTGGTTGAGCAAAGTCTCGATATGACCATGCTCCCAGCGTGACCTTTGACTTTTTGCTGAAGCGTCTTTCATCAAACGACCTGTGACTCCTGCTTGTTGGCAATATATTGGGGAATGTCCAGTGATCGCTAAATCCAAAGCCAACTGCATATCATCAACTGTTTTACTGCCAGCCAAACAGATTTTGCTAATCACTGACCAGGGGAACGCCATTCCTGAACCTGTTAACAAACAAGGTAAGCCCAGTCGATGTAACCCACTCGGACGGACTGTATTTTTGAATTTCACCGCCAGGGTAGAGATCAAATCCTTTACTACCGGTTTGTCTGGTTGTGTCATTAAGTAAGTTGACTGAACCGGTCGTTGTGTAGCGATCGCAAGGCGGGAAATCCGTGAAATTGTTCCTTCAGCAACCATACAGTCTGCATCAACCACCACCACGACATCCGGTGGATTAGGCTCAATAAAGCCCATACCGAAGTCTAAGGCATATCCCTTACCTCTACGCTCATGATCCTGTCGTTCAATTACAATAGCGCCAGATTTCCGAGCCACTGCTGCCGTGTCATCAGTGCAATTATCAGCAATGACTATTAGTTGGTCTTGCTCTGTAAGCTGAGGTAGTAATGTTTCCAGGGTGGCACTGATATCAGAGGCTTCATTGTGAGCTGGAACTAAAACAGCCACCGTTGGTCGGGGTTTGCTAGCATCCCACCATGGCTCAGATGCCTTAGGCAAAATTGCTGCACTACATTCAATAAAAAGAACTGTAATTGGAACGATCAGGGCAAATGCTATTACCAAGAATGGAATATCAATCAATGAGATTAATGGCTGATTAGCTAACACAATTGAACATCCTTAAAGCTTAAACTAAGTTATTTTTTTTAGGGAACAGGGAATCGGGAATCGGGAATCGGGAATCGGGAATCGGGAATCGGGAATCGGGAATCGGGAATCGGGAATCGGGAATCGGGAATCGGGAATCGGGAATCGGGAATCGGGAATCGGGAATCGGGAATCG
>NZ_JAAHIG010000675.1:0-2167 GCF_010692305.1 Moorena sp. SIO4G3
TATTACGGTCGATGTCCCCTATTACGGGGAGCACCTCCGCTCCAGAACCGTGCATGAAACTTTCGCCTCACACGGCTCCTGAGTATCTTTTTGACTCCAGTGAATCTGTTGGTGACAACTTTGGTGAACAGCTATTAAGTTGTTTTTCTTCCAGTTATCATGGTTTCCATCAATGTGATGTAGGTGTACCCTTTCTTCATCAATGAACTTCATTTCACAGTATCCACAGGAATGGTTTTGCCTTTTCAAAGCCTCGGATGTAGCATTGTTGTATAGTTTGGAATTTCTTCCACTCCAATAGACTAGGTCTCCGTCATAGGGGGACTTAGTCCCTTTTACGTTAATGTGCTGGTTTTGTTCATACCCCACTGCGGGAAATGCTTGTTTACATAGTTCGTTAGCTTTATATTTGTTCACCTTTTTTTCCTTTCGGAATTTGCGGTTGGCAGTTTTTGCTATGAACCATAAGCTATCTCGCGAGCTGCTCATGTCGCAACTTTTGTGGTAATTCCTCCATCCGCGCACGATAGGGGCTAATTTCTTGGCTTTTACTTTGGCACCATAATTCGAGCTGTTGACTACGGCTTTAATCTTCTTACGTATGTTCCGGTGATTTTCCTCTGAGGGAATTGACCGGAACTTTCCGTTTTTTTGGACGCGGAAGTTCCACCCCAAGAAGTCAAATCCGTCTGTCGTTTTGGTTACCTTGGTCTTTCGAGCGCTGATTTCCATTCCACGTTCTTTTAAGAAGTCTTTGACCTTCCCTAAGATTTTTTCAGCGTTATCCTTAGGCTTGAGGATTATTACCATGTCATCGGCATATCTGATACTTCTGACCTTGGGGTTTGTTTCCTCTATTCCGTCAAGTGCGATGTTGGCTAGAAGTGGGCTGACCACGCCTCCTTGGGGTGTTCCTTGCTCTGGGAATTCCGGATTGATGCCTGCTTTTAGACATCTGAATATCCCCGTCTTCAGACCCGCAGGTGCTAGCAATCTATCCATAATAGAGCTATGGGAGATGCGGTCAAAGCACTTCTTGATGTCTAGTTCAATTACTCTTTTATTTATGCCCTTTTTGCTGGAATTCAGATTTTGAAATAGCATTTTTTGTGCGTCTTGGGCGCATCTGCCAGTTCTGAATCCGTAGCTGTAGGCACTGAACGTAGCCTCATGAGCTGGTTCTAAGGCGTATTTTGCTAGACATTGCCATGCTCTATCTTGGATTGTTGGTACTTTTAGTATTCTCGTACTCCCGTTTTTCTTGGGTATTGGTATCTCCCTTAACCCTTGATGCGTCCAGTTTTCCGCATTGGAGCCTAACTTTTTAAGTACCTCGAACCTTTCTTTGTAGGTTAGGGATGCTTTCCCGTCTACTCCGGCGGTTTTCTTTCCTTGATTGAGCTGTGTCACTTGGCGGATAGCCAATAACTGTGCTGACCGGGATTTCATTATCAGTTTCTGTAGAGACCGGGCTTTCCTCAGGTCGCCAGCTTGAACTGCTTTATAAACTCGCTTTTGGAGGCGGAAAAGATTCCGGCGGAGTTGTTTCCACTTTTGACTTTTCCAGAGGTCACTATATCTGTTTGACATGTGTCTACCTATGCTCTTCATTAGTTTGTTTATCTTGATACCCGTCACCAGTTTCCGGTGACATCTTACCCGACAGTAGGGATTAAGCAAGGCATGGCTTACTAAGGTTCGACTACTTCTTAGACCTAAAGATTGCTGTCGTTTTTACTCGTTCCATCAATTAGATTGTTTTGACGATTTAGGGCAGTCCAATTTGCCTATCCTCTTCTCAGAGATTACGATTACTGTTGAAAGAGCATCGTGAGAATAAAAGGATGTAGTCTCGCATTTGTTTTCAGATTGCGGCTTGGTGGTTAGACACTTTTTCAGGACTTTTACTACTGTTACCCATGTCGTCTCCCTTTTAGCGGCAGTGTGGATAATCTGATTCACCTCTGATTCCGCCCTGGTGCCAGCGTCACTCTGTAAGGTTGCCGCCTTACTCGGTGTGGCCAGATAAGGAGTCACATATTCTCTTAATGGGGTGGGTTTTCACCACCATCCAACTGATAGTTAAGATTCGGGGTTTTTACCCCGCGAATCTTCTGGGTCATACCCCTCCTGTTTCAGGAGGCTCCTACCTCAGAACGAGCCGCAC
>NZ_JAAHIG010000676.1:0-2166 GCF_010692305.1 Moorena sp. SIO4G3
AGTGCGGCTTGTTCTAGGTAGGAGCCTTCAGAAACTGGAGGGGTATGACTTAGGGAATTCGCGGGTAAAATACCCGAATTCTAACTGTCTATTGGATGGTGGTGAAAAGCCCACCCCATTAAGAGATATGTGACTCCTTATCTGGCCACACCGAGTAGGCGGCAACCTACAGAGTGAAGCTGGCACCAGGGCGGAATCAGAGGTGAAACAGATTAGCCACACTGCCGCTAAAAGGGAGACGACATGGGTAGATTAACGAAAGTCCTTAAAAAATGTCTAAACGACAAGCCGCAATCTGAACTTAAATGCGAGACTTCATCCCTTTATTCTCACAGCGTTTGTTAATCGATAGCTGTAATCTCCGAGAAGAGGATAGGCAAATTGGACTGCCCTAAATCGTCAAAACAATCCAACAGACGGAACAAGTAAAAACGACAGCAAAACATGGGTCTGAGGAACGGTCGAAACCTCGGTAAACTATGCCAAGTCTAATCCCCACTGTCGGGTAGGATGTGCCCGGAAACTGGGCACGGGTATCCAGAATACACAAACCAATGGAGAGCATAGTTAGACGCATGTCAATAAGATATAGCGAACTCTGGAAAGGACAACAGTGGAAGAAACTCCGCCAAAATCTTTTCCGCCTACAAAAGAGAGTGTATAAAGCAGTTCGAGATGGTGACCTGAGAAAAGCCCGGTCTCTACAAAAACTGATTCTGAAATCCCGTTCAGCTCAACTTTTGGCCGTCCGTCAAGTGACCCAACTAAATAAGGGCAAAAAGACTGCGGGAATCGATGGCCAGTCAAGCCTCTCTTATAAACAGAGAATGGCATTGGTGGAAACACTGAACGACTATGCCGCAGACTGGAGGCATAGCCGACTACGGGAAATCCCTATCCCTAAAAAGAATGGGAAGACCCGGATGTTGAAGATACCAACCATTACAGATAGAGCATGGCAGTGTCTAGCAAAATTCGCCCTCGAACCGGCTCACGAAGCCACATTCAGTGCCGATAGCTACGGTTTTAGAACAGGAAGAAGCGCCCAGGATGTCCAAAAGCGCCTCCAACTACACCTGAAATCAGATAAAAACGGCATTAACAAGAAGGTGATTGAGTTAGACATAAAAAAGTGCTTCGACCGCATCTGTCACACCACCATCATGGAAAGGTTAATTGCACCATCAGGCTTAAAATACGGGATATTCCGATGTCTTAAAGCAGGAGTTAATCCCGAATTCCCTGAGCAAGGAACCCCACAGGGTGGAGTGGTAAGCCCCCTACTAGCCAATGTCGCTCTAAACGGAATAGAGGATATTCACACTAGCTTGCGATACGCAGACGACATGGTGTTTATCTTAAAACCAAAAGATGACGCACAGAAGATAATAGACAAAGTCAAAGTCTTCTTGGCAGAACGTGGTATGGAGGTCAGTGAAGAAAAGACCAAGCTAACCAAAACGACAGACGGATTTGACTTCCTGGGGTGGAATTTCCGCGTCCAGAAAAACGGAAAGTTTCGGTCTATTCCCTCAGAGGAAAACCACCGGAACATCCGGAAGAAAATTAAAGCCGTGGTCAATAACTCGAATTACGGCGCAGAAGTAAAGGCCACAAAATTAGCACCCATAGTTCGCGGGTGGAGAAATTACCACAGTAGCTGCGATATGAGCAGTTCACGAGACTCTCTCTGGTTCATGAACAAAACCGCAAACCGGAAATTCCGCAAGGAAAAAAAGGTAGACCGGTGGAAAGCAAATGAATTATGTAAAAGAGGGTTTCCTGGGGTAGGTTACAAGCAAAACCAACACGTGAACGTAAAGGGCACCAAGTCACCCTACGACGGTGACCTGATGTACTGGAGCAACCGCAACTCCCGGTTATACTCTGATGCTACTTCAACAGCCCTGAAAAAACAACGCCATTCCTGTGGACACTGTGGATTGAAGTTCCTAGAAGACGAGTCTGTACACCTTCATCACGTCGATGGAAACCACGACAACTGGAAACCAAAGAACTTACTAGCAGTCCATCAAAGCTGTCACCAGCAAATCCACTGGAGCAAGTCGAAAGACTAGGATATCTAGGAGCCGTATGAGGCGAAAGCTTCACGTACGGTTCTGAAGGAGAGGTGCTCCCCTTAATAGGGGACATCGACTCTAACAG
>NZ_JAAHIG010000677.1:0-2165 GCF_010692305.1 Moorena sp. SIO4G3
TTCGCACTGCGGGATTATAGGTTTCCCCAGGTTAGTGAACATTAAATAAAAGTGCCACAGATTATCTCAAAGTCTATGATTGTTTGGTAGACTTAAGTCATGGCACTAATACCGTTTCGTAAGGCGGTCGAACTTACAGGACTCTCTAAAAACACTTTGAGGAAGTACGCAGACAATGGCACTATCAAATGGGAGCGAACCCCAAGGGGATATAGACTATTTGATACAGAAAGCTTACTCACCTTTAGGCCTACTAATACTGCTACGCCTACCACTCTTTGTTATAGTTAGGTCAGCAGCAGGAAACAAAAAGACGACCTTGAGGGATTTGTCGCCTATATGCACTCCCTCTAACCAGAAGCGGAAATCATCCCAGACATCGGATCACGACTCAACTACAAAAGAAAAAGTCTTAAAACCATACTGGAACGACTTATGCGCGGAGATCAGCTCACGATTATTGTTGCCTGTCTCGACAGACTTACCCGGTTTGGGTTTGAACTGTTTGAGTACTTGGTTAGAAGTTACCGTAAGAGTAGTGCAGCCTTTATAGTTGGTAAATTATGCAGCATAGGGTAAAGGTTTTGTAGTAAGGCTGCACTACTCTAAGGTTTCATCTCCGGTCAGCCTTAACGGTGGAAAAATCCTGGTTCTCGACAACCCTAAAAGTTGCCCATAATCAGAAATCACCGCCGATATTATATCCATCATTCAGGTCTTTTCTTGCCGAGTCTACGGACAATAAAATTACGGTTCAAAAATCGTTGAAGATCCGACTATTCCTAAAGACTGACCAGCGTCAATTAATTAATCGCTGGTTTGGAGTATCTCGTTATGTATTCAATAAAACCGTAGAGATTCTCAAAGATGGGAATATTAAAGCTAATTGGAAAGCCATTAAAACCGACATTATCAATAACCTCCCTGAATGGTGTAAGTCAGTACCTTATCAGATAAAATCGATAGCGATTAAGGATGCTTGCACGGGTGTCAGGGAGGCTAAGAAAAAATACAATTTGACTGGAGTTGTTAATCGGGTTCGTTTTAGGTCTCGAAAAAATCCTGTTCAGTCTTGCTATATCCCAAAGTCGGCTGTTTCAGCAAAGGGGATCTACCCTACAAAATTAGGAGAGTTAACCTTTGCTGAAAGGCTACCAGATCACATATGTGACTGTCGATTAACTAGCACTAATGGGAACTATTACCTAGTAGTTCCCTATAAGACCACTAGAAATAAGGCGTTGCTGAATCAAAAAATGGTATACTAAAAAGAAAACCATGGAATGTCCTAACTGTCATAGCAGTAAAACTCACAAATATGGTAATCAAAGAGGCAAACAAAGATATAAGTGCAACGAATGTGGACGACAATTTATAGAGGTTAAAACTGAGCGTGGTTATGATGAAAAAACTAAATTGCTCTGCATAAAAATGTATCTAAGCGATGCAGCGCGGTCTTGGGGAGGCAGCGCGGTCTTGGGGGTTCCCCCCATGAGCGACTGCCGTGGTTTCCCCCATGAGGGACTGCATCAAGACAATGGCATGGGTTTTAGAGGCATAGAAAGAGTGACTGGTGTTCACCATACTACCATAATAGGTTGGGTAAAAAAAGTTAGTTCACGCTTAGAAGATGTATGTTTCACGCTCAGAAATTCCTGAAATAACTGAAATAGATGAGCTACAAACTTTTGTAAAAAAAAAACAAAACTTGGGTGTGGACAGCAGCTAACAAGCACTATCCAGGGATTTTAAACTTTATAGTTGGTGACCGCAGTTCGGAAACTTTTAAAAAGCTTTGGAAGAAAATAAGATGTTGGCATAGCTTTTGGTATGTCACTGATAAATATATTGTTTAGCAGATATTTATTGATGATATTGATCATTTAACCAATAAAACTTATATGACTAGAAGCGATGCAGCGCGGTCTTGGGGAGGCAGCGCGGTCTTGGGGGTTCCCCCCGGAGACGAAACCTGATTACGTTGAGCCTTTATGGTTGGTCGGCTATGCAGAAAAGGGGTAAAACTTATTGATTAGCGTGATTTGCGCGGTCTTGGGGGTTTCCCCCATGAGCGACTGCATCAAGACAAGGCGAGCCTGTCTTACGGTAACTTCTAACCATGAGCGACTGCCGTGGTTTCCCCCATGAGCGACTGCATCAAGACA
>NZ_JAAHIG010000678.1:0-2162 GCF_010692305.1 Moorena sp. SIO4G3
TAGGTGCGCTTGACCCATTAAGAATTAAATTCGCCACGGGTCGCACCTGAGGTACACAGTATTTTTTCCCTGTTCCCTGTTCCCTGTTCCCTGTTCCCTGCTCCCTGCTCCCTGCTCCCTAAAACCCAAATATTTGTACCTCACAAGTCGTATAATTGCTATAGCTTAATATCTTTTCCGCACTCTAACGTTAATGCCATATTTAGGACGTAGGGAAAATCTGGGGTCTATTTCTATGGATTGATTAGGAACTAATTCAATGTGAAACCGTTGCATTATAGCTGCTAAGATTAGTGTAGATTCCATCAGAGCTAAATTTTTGCCAATACAGATGTGTTGACCTGCACCAAAGGGAAAAAAGGCAAATTTAGGTCTTTGCTTCACTTTTTCAGGTAGAAATCGGTCAGGGTTGAACTGTTCTGGATTATCCCAAAAATCAGGATGGCGAAAAATAAAGTATTGAGCAATAGTGAAAATGGTACCTTTGGGAATAAAATATCCTTGAATTTCATCATCGTTTAAGGCAACTCTCGGTAGTCCTAAACCGATTGGGCAAAGACGTGAAGACTCATCAAATACGCGACGAGTGTATTCCAGTTGGAACAAATTCTCAACCGTAGGGTAATTTCCATTTAAAACGGTTTGTACTTCATCCTGCATCTGAGCCATAGCATCAGGATGGGTTCCGATTAGATACCATGTCCAAGCTAATGCAGTAGCTGTGGTTTCATGTCCCGCATTAATTAACGTAATTACTTCGTCTTGAAGTTCGCGTCCGCTCATCCCAATTCCAGTCTCTTCATCTTGAGCAGTTAGAAGCATTGACAGCAAATCATTTTGCTCTGAGGGATGTTCACGACGGTACTGGATAATGTCTAAAACGAGGCGGTCGAGTGTTTGTTTTGCTTTACGGAATTCAAAATTTCTGGGGGTAGGCATCCATACAGGTAGTGCCAGGGGGCTATTCATTCGGTAATAAACATATTCCAAAGCTGTTCGCAAAGACTGCCCTAGTTTATCTGTCTTACTACTGATATCAATAGTGACATACTCCTACACTGACCTTTTCAGGTTCAGTGTAGGCTTCTTACCAACTCCACCTATTGGTTCGGATACTCGGTAAGCTTTACTTCCGACGGGATGCCCCACCGCCAACTTCAAAATATTGATTGCCGCATTTACATCTCGATCTTCGGTAAAACCACAGTGAGGACAAGAATGAATGCGGTCTTTCAATTTTTTAGGTACTTTTGTTCCGCAACTAGAACAATTTTGACTGGTATTTTTAGGATTTACTGCGACTGCAATCAAACCAGCATTCTCGGCTTTGCTTGATAGTATCGACAGAAACTGACCCCAACCAGCGTCTAATACAGATTTAGCCATTTTAGTTTTGGCCAAACCTTTAATATTTAACTTTTCGTGAGCAACTAGATCATGATTATCTAGTAAGCTTTTTGCCGTTTTGAAATGAAAGTATTTTCTAGTGTCAGCGACTTTTTTGTGAGCTTTACCTAATCTGTTTACAACCTTCTTCCTGTTATTACTTCCTTTTTTAGATCTACTGACAGCTTTCTGAATTTTTTTTAATCGTTTCTGAGCTTTTCGGTAGTATTGTGGAATTGGTATTTCTGAACCATCAGATTTGATCAGAAATGATTTAAGACCCATATCTATTCCGATAGGATTTGATACTTGCTCAATCGGAATCACCTCAGGCACAGTATCATCCTGCAATGATAAGGTCACATAGTAACCATCGGATTTACGAGTAACTACAGCAGTTTTAATCTTAAATCCGTCTGAAATTGGCCTATGGTAAACCATTTTTACCCATCCAAATTTTGGAAGCATTAACTTATTCCCTTGGATAGGGTTTTTAGAGAAAGCAGAAAAAGTTAAAGACTTATATCTACTCTTACTCTTGAATCTAGGCTTGCCACTTCTATTACCGCTAGAGTCTCCTTTCAGGAATCTCTTGAAAGCAAAATCTACCCTTTTAACGCAGTCCTGTAGGACATTGGCGTGAATAGCTTGTTACGGTCGATGCCTGGTATTATCCAGGGCACCTCCGCTTCAGAACCGTGCGTGAAGTTTTCACCTCACACGGCTCCTGAGTATCTTTTTGGCTCCAGTGTAATTGCTGGTGACAACTTTGGTGA
>NZ_JAAHIG010000679.1:0-2156 GCF_010692305.1 Moorena sp. SIO4G3
GCTATCAACAGACCTCTTACAGTTTCGCCGCATCGCTACCCGATACGAAAAACTTGCTATAAATTATACAGCTATGTTAGAAATCGGATTAATTTTGTTGTGGTTATAGTTTGAAAACACGCCCTAGCGCTATAAACTCCCCAAAACCTACAGGAGTCTTAAAGCCGCACCTCCAACTAAAGGTTAGCAATTGCAAGGGTATATCAACCAGAGCAAATTTGTTGTATTGGGCTCTGGTGCTGTGATTCCCTTAAGGTTGATAGCTTTTCTCTACTTTTCCTGCTCCTTTGAGAATCCGGTAGTATGACAGTGCCACCTCATCCTCTTCATCTGAAAGTCGGTCTATGGCAATACCATTACGACCATTGTCTATACCAGAACTATGGATATAATAACCGTCTCCCAGATATAAACCAACATGATTCACGTCTTGGTTTGTGGCGAAGAAAATCAAATCACCTGGTAGAGCTGACTCAATCTCAATTGTTTTCGTGAAAGCATCTTGCGCATCGGCATTCCTAGGTAACCAAATTCCTGAAGCAGTAAAAGCGGCTTGTACTAGTCCTGAGCAATCATAGTTGGGAGCAACAGTACCTCCCCAAAGGTAGTGGTTCGGCTGCTCCATTGCAGCTTTGGTAAAAGCAATCACTGCTGGGAGTCGTTCTTGGATTTGGGTAGTTGAAAGGGTAACTGGCTGATACTTAGTTGCCGCATATTCAAGTTCTGCTAAATACTGCACCTGCAACCAGCCACTATAGCCATCCTCACATAATCGCACTTCTAAAAAGTCATTTACTGGTGTTTTCGAGGTAAACTGCAAGTGACGTCCTACTGCTGCTTGAGTGCCCAAAGCTTGGCAACTGGGAAAATCATAGATGTTCAAATTAACTTGGCAGTAGTACTCATATTGTGTTGCTTCAACCTTCTCGAAGTTTGCTTGTAGATTCTCTAGAGAAATCATCAAAAATTTTTTAAAGTCCCTTATTATTTACATTTTGAGCCAATTTTGTGATTCAATTTTTACCTAAATCCCACACTATAAAACCCACACCCTGTCTATTTTTAAAGTAGCTTATCACTTCGTGAGGCTATGTTCCCCACTAAACCTTTTTACAGAGGTAGAAATACCAGCCCACCTCACCGGCGGCAATCATTTCTTGGGTTTTTTTAAAGTCAGCACTTGTATCTGGATATTGCTCTCGAGCTAACTCCGACACTAGTTCATAGGTCTTTTCCAAGTGCTGGCTCAAGTCCTTTTGCTGCAATAGTGTAAATCCTAGCTGGCTAAGGTTGTCTGCATAAACTTTAGGACTAAATGTTGGCTTGAATAGGAGTCGGTCGTAAACGTACTTGCGGGCAGTTTCACTGACTTCATCTACTGGCGTTACCAAATCATCAAATAAGAAGATGCCGTCTGCTCCTAGAACACGGTAAGCCTCCGCCAAAGCCTTATTCAGTTTAGGAATGTGGAAAAGAGCGGCTTGACTCCAGACATGGGTAAAGGAGTCATTTGGGAAAGGCAGGTTAGTTGCTGATTCCTTGTGGAAGCTTAGGCGCAGAGATGGATAATGACTAGCTTTCTCTTGAGCATAGTCAATAAAAATACTACTGAGATCGACTCCTACCACTTCGCATCCTGTCTGCTGAGCTAGCCAGATAGCAGTGTTGCCATTTCCACAAGCTACATCTAACACCCGGGACTCAGCAGTAATACCACTGTGTTCCAGCATATATTCATTCCAGTAATGGCAGGCAGAGAGAAAGTCCTCAGGTCGAGCGTTGGTCAAGTTTTCAAAATAACCCCAGTGCAGACCTCCTTCTGAATCCCAGAAATTGCGGAAACATTTGTCTCGTTCGGGATTGTTGAAACAAGCTTCAATGTCAGCTTCCGTAAAGCTCTTTTGCATCATGTTTTCTTTACTGATTTAACTTATATACTACTGAGTTCTACTATTAAACCATCATCAGGAATCTCCACGGAGTCTATTCTCACATAATTCCCTTGGTTTAGGCGTACAGAGCGGTTTTTGGCTAGGGCGTGTTTTCTTGCCTCGTTATATCCTAAAAGTAGTGTGTTCAATGGGTGCATTCATGGATCGAGGGGACGTGAAGTTTTGAACAGTGGGAGAGGTTAAAACCGTTATTACCACCACAAA
>NZ_JAAHIG010000068.1:0-31730 GCF_010692305.1 Moorena sp. SIO4G3
GCCAAGATCGGTTTTGTTCCGCTCTTGGCGCTATTATCTGTGTTTAATAGAAAACGCAACCACTATCATTAAAGCTTTGGTTTTCGGCTTCAATTCAAGGAACCAGAATGTTTTCAATGACACTATAAAACTAATCAAATTCTAACATACTGGTTCCTTTTTTTGTATATACTGCAAGATATTTGGAGAAAATCGTCAACAGTGGCTAGCCCTTTTACCCTCTATCCGGAAAGTCGGGTTTGAAATTAATCAACGGTAGATTATGATCAATCAAAGGTTGATCAAAGGTTGACGGTTAGGATTCCCCTTCACGGTAGGGTTTCTGGATCAATCCCCATTGTTTTAAGATAATCCGCTAACCGTTGAGCTCGTTGATGTTCATGGTATGCAATTTGCTCTGGTGTCAATAAGCGATTTCCTTGTCTTGATGCAGTCGCTCATGGGGGAAACCCCCAAGACCGCGCTGCATCGCTGATAATCGTACCAGTATAACCACTCTCGTTGCCATCCTTCGTATATCCCTTGGTCTCGTCCAATTAACAAGCCTAGTTCTGGTATCTCTATCGGTTCACCGGATTGTCTGATATATTGCCCGTCTACCAAGCGATACACCTCAAACGGCTCATGCTTATCCCGTCGCCAATGGTGGGGATTATAAATGGTGTAATTAAGTACTCCTAGTTGAGCGTATTTTTCCAGCTTCTGGTCATACTCACCCCCTGGGGTTTGAGAAACTACTTCTAACACCCATTGGGGAACGATATAATTTTCTTCCCATAGCACATAGCTGAGCCTTCCCTTTGCACTCTTACGTCGCACTACCCCTAGACTTAGGAAACCATCAGGGACAATAGCCGGTTCTTTCGGTTGATAGTAAACTCCCATGTTGACCCCTAGGAACCAATCTTGGCGCTCTGACCACAGCCAAGAGAGTACTGCTCTTAATAGAGTGGGAATTAAGATTTGTAATTCATTATCCACAGGGGTATCGTCGGAATCTGGTAACTCTTCTGCAGAGGGTAAATACTGCAATGGGTCATACTGTATCATGGTTGGTTTCCGAAGGGGATACTCACGAGAAGAGGACTAATGTGCTCTGTATGCTTTCGGTGTGATGCCAGTAAATTCTCGAAACTTTTTGCTCAAATGGCTGTGGCTGTTGAACCCACACTCTAAGGCAATGTCCACAATTAATCGGTCTTTTTGTTTCAACAACTGCTTCGCCCGTTCTACCCGTTGCTGGATCAAATATTGGTAGGGAGACATGCCAATTGACTGCTTAAATAGACGGCTGAAATGAAATTGGCTCATGTCTAGCAATCGAGCTAATTCTGCCAGTTTAATATCTCGATCTAAATGTGTATCAATGTAATCTATAATTTGCTGGAGTTGACGCAGGGGTAAGCCACCCTGGTAAATTGGCAACTGAGGTTTGGTAGCTGCGTGCTGCCTCAGTAAATTCACTGCCAAGACGTTAGCCAGAGAATCAATATAAAGTGTGCTGCCATTAGATTCCTGTTGAAGTTCAGTCAGTAGCATGATTGCGATCGCTTCAATCTGTGGATTGCGAGTCCGAAATTCAGGCAGTAATTCTAGCCGATCGGGATTCTGTTCAAGGGTTTGGCTAGCAACGCTTTGAATAAACTGAGATTTAAGCCGAATCTGCAAGTAATTATCATCACTGTCCCACCGAGCAAAAAATGGTGTCTTGGCAGGGGTAATGGACATGTCTCCTTTTTTATACAGCCCTGTATAGGTTTTGCCTGCCTGAATTTGCAGCAAGCGAACGGGACGAGGAGCAAGGGAGATAGAAAGGGTATGCTCATCATTGTAATGACAATTTCCCTCTCCAGCAGGATGTTGGAAGTGTTGGACTCGAATATGCTCCCAGCTTTGTGTTTGGCGAGACTTCTGGGATAAGCCATTGGTTTCAGGCTGTTGGATAGTAGGATTTTTCATAATCCAAGTCCAGTGCGTCTAGTTCCGATTATAGTCAGCTTGGGGTGCTTTCCAGGAAAAACGTGAAAAGCGATCGCAAGATTGTGATAGTACCACAAGAACTAGACAGCTTAGCATCAATTGCCTTTCTAAGCTGTAAGGGTGATTGTTAAGCAGAAAGTATCAAGAACATGAATATACTTATTTTTGGTTCAACCGGTGGTACAGGTCATCAGGTGGTGGAACAGGCTCTTGAGCAGGGACACAGGGTTACAGCATTTGCACGGAATCCCGCCAAGCTCGACATTAAGCACACAAATCTCAAGGTTGTTCAGGGGGATGTCATGGATCTCCCATCAGTGGAGAAGGCAGTACAAGGTCAAGAAGCCGTGGTGTGTGTACTCGGAGCAGGTCAGAAGATGACAGGGACAATCCGGTCAGAGGGGACGCAACAGATCATTCACGCCATGGAAAAAGCAGGCATCCGACGGTTTATCTGCCAATCAACCCTTGGAGCAGGAGATAGTTGGGAAAATCTGAACTTTTTCTGGAAGTATATCATGTTTGGATTCCTGTTACGGAACGTGTTTGCTGATCATCAAAGGCAGGAAAACTATGTTTTCCAAAGCGGTCTAGACTGGACAATTGTTCGTCCTGGAGCCTTTGTAGATGGGAATCGCACTGGCAAATATCGACACGGCTTTCCAAGTAACGATAAGACATCAAAACTCAAAATTTCTCGTGCTGATGTCGCTGACTTCATAGTGAAGCAACTGGCAGATGACAAGTATATTCACCAGACACCAAGTTTGTCTTATTGAAGAGAGCATTCAGCCCTCAGCGATCAGCGTGTCGCGTATCAGCTTATGGGCTACGGGAAGGCTACACCAAACACATTTTGGAACCATGTTCGGACAGTAGCAGCATTTTTGGCAGCGATGCTGTTTACAATATCCCTTTGCGTTCGCCCTTAGGCGGGCACGAAGTGCCATCGCCCGGTGCAATTATGGAATGAGTAACCAACCCACACTCCCCCGATAGCGGAGTGTGGGTTGGTTAAAAGCTGTTTTTCTGATGTTGCTTGATAATCGAATGATTTTAATAGTTTTGTGGAATAGGTATCTTGCCTGTTACTGATATTTTCCGACAGACAGAATACCCAACCCACTAATATTCATTCCTTAATTCAGCAATGCAATGCCGTAGCCAAATCACTAGATCATTACCACTACCGTGGACACAGAAATCTAACTTTATAGTCATAGTTACATTTATTGTCGCTTTGTTTGTCGTTAAGACAGACAAGTCCATCTGTGTTGCAAGTGATATTTTCACCAGTTGAGCTTGCCGGTTGATCACTTACTGTTTGGCACTCTACATTTACTGGATTACTACAAGCTAAACTTTGATTTTGAAGTGTTCGCAATTCCCAATCTCCACTGCCACTAGGATCGTCTCGATCAAACCAAATAGTCCATTCGGTTGAAGATGGATCACCTGTTAAACTATTGAATGCATCTTCTGCTATAGACTTTAAGTAGTCAACCAGTTCATTTAAATCGTTAAGTGTACCTACATATCTGTAGGTAACTATAACATCAGCTTGTAATGTTCCTCCAGATGTATAAATTGTAACAAAGCCCACTTTTCGCCATTGTGCTTGAGTACATCCTGTAAGTCTCACCCCGGCATTAGTTGTTTTTGAAACTAAGGCATGTTTCAAAAAGCTAGAAAATTGGCTAGTACTCTCATTCTTCAATTCAAGAAACAAGTTTGCAGCAATGTCTTCTGGCAAACCTTTTAACTCAGCTTTTTTTTTCAAACTTAATAAAAAGCTCTCATAGCTATTCTGTACTGAAATTACTTCTTTTTCAATTAACACATTAGAATCCTTAGCAACTATAGCTGCATATGGACCTGATGTATTTCCTAGATTACGAACATTCTTTATTGAAGTACTTGCAACTACCCAACCATCATCAGGTACTTCGTTAAACTCTGTTAGACATTTTTTATCTTTTGAATTTTCAATTCTTTCATACACAGGTATTACAATCTCACAGAGATCCCCTGGTTCTGCTAAACCAATCTCCCCACAAGATGGAGCGGCATTTACTGGATATGAAAAGCTTAAAATAAATAAAAAGCTTATCATAAAGCCCCAAAAAAACTGACTAATCAATTTTATTGACAAACTCATAATTTAGTAAATTTTATAACTATTACTATCTGTTCAACAATCACCAACTTAAATATAAAATTTGCCAATTCGCTTATTTTAATGACAGTTGTTGAAATGTCATACATGATGGTTATTATTTAGGACAAATTTGCTATCATTTAAAAATGAGTAAGGTTTGGGAGTATTGACAAATGTGACCTTCAAGGTGGAGTATCACAATTCTGGAAAAAGACTAGTCCCTAAAACTAGACCTTAAACCCCTGAGACAGTTGCCTGTGGAACAACTGCTAGAGAGGATGATCGAACCGGCAGTTGTAATCTAAAAATTACAAAAATTAATATTGACGTAAGTTCGAGAAACTAGATAAAATAGAAATAAAGGCTAAGACTAGCGTTGCTTAATAATGGTTTTGTGGAATGGACATTTTGTCTGTTCCTAATATTTTCGGTCGGGCAGGATGCACACCCGACTTATATTCATGCCTTGATTTAGCAATGCCCTTTTTCTGGCGTTGCATAAATGCGGGATGATTGTAATACTTTTGTGGAACGGGCATTTTGCTGTGGAATGGGCATCAGGCGTGGAACGGGCATCTTGCCTGTTTCATTTCCGGGCAGGCAGGATGCCCACCCCACTCATATTCATCGGAAGATTCAGCAATGGCCTTTTTCTCGTTTGGCTTTCTATGTATACAAAGTACCCATTTAGCCTGCCAGGATAGATAATGGCATTTGCTTGGAAGTAGGGATGTTACCCCCTCAGATGTCAATACCCCTGATTATATGATCTCCGGATAATTACCCTTTCTAAAAATCTCCCCATCTCCCCATCTCCCCATCTCCCCATCTCCCCATCTCCCCATCTCCCCATCTCCCCACCCTTCCCACACTTTTATGATGGGTATTCCACCGGAATTGATATTCTTTACCAACTGACCCCCTTGCGACTTGCTAGTATGTAGCGTCTAAAATAGAAGAAAGTAATAGATACTACAATTCCTCAAAAAACTTGACTACATCTGAGCCGCCAAAAAAATTAGTAATCAAAAAAATACCCCCGATTGAGCGCAAACCCCAAATCGCACTCAAGAGCGTAACTAATTCTGAGGGTGAAGTTTTCCAGTGCCAAGACCAGATTAGAGTAAAAGCACCTTGGGGAAGTAGAGCTACTGCCGAGATTACAGTCTTGTATCAGGATCACAGTGGCAATCCTTGGGCGCAATATAAGCCCAATGAATCTGACCCAAAGTGGGATTGGGAGGGAGGCTGTGTCCGTGCAGAGCGACTGAGAAAAGCTTGAATCGTAGAACTGTGACTGATTCGAGTACTTATCTAGGATAAGGCTTGACCATCTGGTGAGCCCAATACACATGAAAAACCTCTGTGACTGCTCCAGCCCGTCGAATCGGCACTGTCCCTATTTCCTGCATATCCTGAAAATAAGCTCGATAGCTATCTGTCAACTCTTGAAATCGCTCCAGAGTAACGTATAATCCATCTTTGCCTAACCATTGCTCAGGCTGGAACCAGACCATAAAACCACGCATATCCTCTCCCAAGCAGGTAATTGGTGTAGAGGTCAGGGGACTAATGGCCATCGCTACGATCCCACTGATATAATACCCATTACTAAAGACAAAGCTAGACTTTTGTAATGCCTCACTCAGGACAGGAGACTCAGCAAATCCTTGTCGCAGTTGCTGAATATCAATCAGTTCTGTAGAGGGGTCATCCTTGGGAGAGACAAAACCCCCAAGTAAAGCATAGTGACCGGATTTTTGCAGTGTTCCTGTAGTGATATGCAGCAGCACAAACAATAATAGGCTAGCTATTGCTATGGCTGAACTCTTTAGCCATCGGTTTACCCAACGGCGCGATGGCACAAAGTGCCCGCCTAAGGGCGAACGCATTTGCCACTGTTGCGCCTGTTGCCCTAGTAGTAAGGTTATCCCCCAAAATCCTGGCATCGGCCAAGTGGGCAAAATTTGGTGATATCCTGCTAAGAGGGTAAAGCCTACAACTAGGGGTAGGGATACCCATAGGATCAATCTTGACTCCAATGTTGATGTCTTGCTATACCCGGTAAATTGAGCAAGTAGCGATCGCAAACTCACCCACCACATGGGCAATGCCATCGTAGGAAAAAGATAAGCTATCCCAGATAAAACTATCACTAATACATTTAGCCAATTGTAGCCCGGCTGAGGTACCTCTGGCTCTGGTTGAAAACGGGTGGATAAATGGAAAGTAAACGATATCCAATCATGCTGTATATTCCAGTACCAAATTGGAAAAATAGTTATGATAAATAAGATTAAACCTAGCCATGCCCAAGGTGACAATAATGCACAACGATGACGTGGACTGGTTAAGCAAAAACCAACTAATCCTAAGCCTAAAACAAAGCCATGATATTTACCTAGACAAGCTAAACCTACTAAAATACCTAGAAGTGCTAACCGATAGCTAGGTCGGTATGAACCAGAGATAGGGGTTAGGGTGTGGGGGTTAGGGTGTGGAGTATTGGAATATAAACTATTGGGTTTAGTAGATAGTTTACTAGATAATTTTTTCCTTGAATGTTTCGCTCTTACGGGAAAAAATTCGTAAGCAGCACATAACAAACTAGCTGACCAGAAAAATATCAGGGGACTATCGGGTAGGGTAAGCACACCAAAGCCAATTTTAAAAATCGGAATAATGGTAGCGATCGCTAACGTCAATCGAGCCGCTTTGGTGTTAAATAGATGAGTGCTAGTCAGATACAGTAGCAATAGGCTACCTGTATACAAAATCAGGGAACCCAGACGAATAGTGAATTGGGAAACCTCTCCCGTTATCCAAGTCCCAAAGCCAGTAGTCAGGGCAACTAAAACTGGGTGATCAAAATAACTCCAGTCTAGATGCAGGCTATAGACATAGTAATAGGCTTCATCAATACCAGGGTAAAGCCAAAAAGCAATGATACACCGAAACAGTAGCCCCCCTAGCAGCCAACCAAGTACAAATTGATGTTGAGACAACCGTTTCAGGGCGTTAGGCATCATAATCTATTATTTTTAATTTGATGAGGTACAAATTACTTGCTTTTAGGGAGCAGGGAGTAGGGAGTAGGGAGTAGGGAGTAGGGAGTAGGGATAAAAATTTTGATTATGAGAATTATTAGATTTTACAGATACTCCCATAAAAGACATGGTAGGTTTACTGGATTGGGGAAAACTTAGCAACAAAAGCCATGAAATTGCTTTCTATGTTTTTTAGAACTCTAACCACTAAAGAAGAGTGAAACTGGGCAAACCTTACTTCCTCAAATTCGTTTTTCCTAGCTTATCAGTGATGGATCGCTACATCGCTGCTGAACTCATCCCACCGTTTCTATTTGGTGTTGGCGGGTTTTCATCTATTGGTGTGGCTGTGGGTAGCCTGTTTGATATGGTAGTCAAAATCACTGAGTTAGGACTATCCTGGACAATTGCTGCCCAAGTCGTGGTGTTGAAGTTTCCTGAGTTTATTTCCTATGCCTTACCCATATCAGTACTGCTCGCTACACTAATAGCATATTCTCGCTTGAGTAATGACAGTGAGTTAATTGCCCTACGCAGCTGTGGTGTGAGTTTATACCGACTAGTTGCCCCTGCTCTGGTGCTCAGCCTAATTGTCACGGGTATCACTTTCCTCTTCAATGAATTAATTGTTCCAGCCGCTAACTACCAGGCAACTATAACTTTAGAAAAAGCTCTTAATGAGGAAAAACCCGCTTTCGATGAAAACGGTATTCTGTATCCAGAGTATCACACTTTTACCCAACCCAATGGCACAACTACTCAGACACTCAAACGCTTATTCTACGCGAATCGATTTGATGGTCAGAGCATGAAAGACCTGACTGTATTGGAGTGGTCTACTCTGGGTAAGTTGAAGAAAATTATTCTATCGGAATCAGCCCGTTGGAACTCTAAGCAAAATACCTGGGATTGTTCCCATGGGTCAATTTATTTCATTAGTCCTAAAACCTCTTTTAAGAAAATAGTAACCTTTGATCATCAAGAAATTTCATTTCCTAGAGCACCCCTTGATTTAGTCACTAAAGCCCGTGACCCCTATGAGATGAATATTCTTCAAGCCATAGAAATGATCCAGTTGCTTAAGGGAGCTGGCGATCGCAAAAAACTCCGGATGCTCCAAGTGCGGATGCAACAAAAAATTGCTTTTCCATTCATTTGTATAATCTTTGGCTTAGTGGGAGCAAGCATGAGTATTCGACCTAAACGAATCAGCAAAGGGACTAGCTTTGGGGTCTGTTTAATCGTAATTTTTGGCTACTACTTACTGAGCTTTGTGATCGGAGGTTTCGGTATAGCGGGAATTCTCTCCCCAATTGTAGCCGCCTGGTTACCTAATCTATTCGGTTTCGGAGCAGGAGGATGGTTATTGTGGCGATTGGAGGCTAATGGTTGATGGTAATTTGAAGTAGGGAGTAGGGAGTAGGGAGTAGGGAGTAGGGAGCAGGGAGTAGGGAGTAGGGGGAATAAAGTTGATTGTACCTCATAAGTACGATCGTCAGTATTCATCCTAATACTTACATTAAATTTATCACCTTGGATGTTAATTTAAAATTCTGTAAGCATTCAGGTGCGTTACACTGTTGTTTTTTTATTCGCTCAAGGGTAAGTATTCAATTCGGTCTTGATATTCCTTGGGAAAGGAAGCTCCAGCAATAATGATTAGCTCTGCGAGGGTTTCTCCAATATGATTGGATGGATCGATTACAAAAATCCCCGGTACGTGGCGACTCTCTGCGAGATGGTCTACTAAATGTTTAGGCATAGATTTCCGATTGTTTGTTACTAAAATAAAATCATGAATTTCACACCAGATTAAAATCTCTGGATCGAGAGTTCCTTTAGGAGGAGCGCCTGGATCGCCGATCCTTCTGACAATAAGTTCTGGTGCTTGGCGCATCAGTTGGGTTCGGTAAAGGGAGGCGATATGCTCGTCCAGTAAATATTGGATCGTCATACAGCACTCTTCGGTTGGGATGACTCTCGCTCCAGAGCGGCTTCTGCTTTCAATTGCCGGAACCTCTGTCGTGCAGGAGAAGGATTCTGTTTTTGTTCTTCTCGTTGTTGGCGGCAAAACTCTAGCCAGTCAGCTAAGTAAGCGCTCACCTCTTCTTTGTTGTGTAGATAGTAGAGAATAGTGGCATGAACCTGTTCTAAGCTAATGGTGTCAAATTGTTGGGTAATTTCTTCAGGGGTTCTGGCGCGGTAGATATATTCGTAGAGGACGCTTTCGATACCAATGCGGCTACCTTTGATGCGAATGTCGTCAGAGGCTAGGAAGTCGAAGTAGTCTTGGATTTCCATGGCAATTTGCAATTACTAAAAAAAAGTTTTAAAAAAGAAATATAGAAGGCGCGAATACACTTTTTAAGTAGATGTAAACTACATTTAATTTTACCGTTATTATTTTTTTTAAGTCAACCTATTCGTTTATAATGGAAACGTGATTGCTAGGGCTAACTCAAAATTTTGACCATTGTTTTTATGGTAAGAATCCAATAGTTTTTTAGCATCCCCAGGATCGATATCGAGGCACGTAAGCATTAGACTGTTCGCGTAGCGTGCCCTTAGCCCATGAGCTTAGAGCTGAATGCTTACAAAATTGTTAAAATTGAAAATTATCAATGGCTATTAACCAGTTGAAATTTTCAATTTTAACTAATCCCAGTTATTCTTAAACTGCTACAGCAGTAGCCTTAAGTTCAAAAATCTTATTGATTACATCTTCTACTACCCGATCAGGAGTAGACGCTCCAGAGGTTACTCCTACTACTATCGAACCAGAGGGAAGCCAATTTCGTGCTACTTCCACCTCCTGATGTAGGGGTTTATGCTCGATTTCATCAGCAGAAATAATCCGGTTGACACTGTCAATGTGATAGGATGGTAGTTGTCGCTCAATCGCAATTTCTTGCAGGTGAGTGGTATTGGAAGAATTAAAACCACCAATCACAATCATCAAGTCTAGCTTTTCTTCTACGAGCTCCAACATGGCATCCTGCCGTTCTTGGGTGGCATCACAGATGGTATTGAAGCTTTGGAAGTGATCGTTTAAATTAGACGTACCATATTTCTTCATCATGGTGCGCTCAAAAAGTTTGCCCATCTGCTCGGTCTCGCTCTTGAGCATAGTAGTTTGGTTGGCAATCCCAATCCGCTCTAAATCCTGCTCTGGGTCAAAGCCAGCTGAGATAGCGTTTTTAAACTTATCCAGAAATTCCTCCCGGTTACCACCATTGAGAATGTAGTTGGCAACGTATTCCGCTTCTTGTAGATTCAGTACCACTAAATATTTTCCGGCAAAGGAACTCGTTGCTACCGTTTCTTCGTGTTTATATTTTCCGTGAATAATCGAAGTGTATTCTTTTTTCTTATGCTTCTCTACGGTGTTCCACACTTTGGACACCCAGGGACAGGTAGTATCTACAATCTTGCAGTCTTTCTCGTGGAGCAGCTGCATTTCCTGAACACTAGCACCGAATGCTGGTAAAATCACTACATCCCCAGCACCGACAACAGAGAAGTCTTTCTGGCCATCCTCAACAGCAATAAATTTTACTGCCATTTCCCGCAAACGCTGGTTAACAGAGGGGTTGTGAATAATTTCATTGGTAATCCAGATCTGTTCATTGGGGAAATGGGTGCGGGTTTCATAAGCCATGGCTACAGCTCGCTCCACACCCCAGCAAAAGCCAAATGCTTCTGCTAGCCGGATGGTCACATCTCCCTGTTGCAGCCGATAGTTCTTGGAACGAATCTCTTCAATCAGACTGCTTTGATATTCCGATTCCAACTGAGAGGTAACTTCGGCTTCGTGACCAAATCCTTTACGGTGGTAGTTATCTGATTTCTGGAGTGAGCGCTTGAAAGCTTTTGTATCCATCTAAAAATGCGGGAAGGGAACTCCCGTTATAAACGTCAGTTTTAGCGGGAGAGGAATTCCCGCCAACAAACAACTTTCAAGGGCGGCGAATCCGTATTAGTTAACTTGGTATTCATAGCCATCAGCCTTAAAAATTGTTTGCAAGTATTTCGGATGTACATCAAACTTTTTTTCGGGTAATTGCAGTACAAAACTAGGACGATAACGAATAGCTATCCGCCCTGTGTGTTGCCCTGCATACTTTCCTTTTTTGATATCAGCCTTGACAATATCCCCTGTCTGAAAGCCTCTAAAAAACTTGGCAGACGGTGCATGAGCCTTAGGAAATCCGTATTTGTCCGGACGACACCGTTGACGAATACCATGACCTTTAGCTGTAATATTGAGTGGCTTTACTCCGTTAAGTAATAGCTTTTCAGGGGTTGATTTGCCCACACAAGCTGCATCAGTCCAATGATTTTTGTCGATGCCTTTAGTTTTTCGGTTGAACTTAGTTAACCCGCCAGAACCTGTCTCAACAGGCAGTTCAGTTCGTTGCAATCGTCTTAATAATTCCCAACGGGTAGCATTGACAGCGGCAGCATCTTTTAAAGAAGCTTTAGCTTTAAGTAACACTTTCTTGAGAATTTCCGGTTTCTTTTTGAGAAACTTTTCAATAGAATCATTTCCTTTTTTTTGATTACAACACCGACAAGCGAGAGTTAAATTACTCACACGGTTGCTACCACCCTTAGATTTAGGGACAATGTGTTCAACTTCTAAAGGGAGGTTTTCCACACCACAGTATACGCAATTATGACCCCACTTGGAGAGTAGGTATTCTTTGATATCAAACCCAAACAGTTCACCCCTTTGGTACTCGACTCCAGAAACTTCAGGGTTCTGTATTTTTTGTAGATCAAACCTGACTAGCTCTTGGGAAATTGCTGTTACGGGGCATAACTTCCTAAGCCTTCTAACCCAAGTTTCAACATTAAAAACTCGACTCATTAATGACGGTGGAAGCCAGCCTTTCCCCGTAGCCGACGCTTCGCGAACAGGGCGTGTTCGATTTAAGAACCGAGGCTTACGGTAACGGGTCTTACGGTTCCGTCTACCCCGTCTTAAAGCTCGCCTCGACTCCAGAGCGTTTTTGATTTGTTGCCCTCGATGGTTGATTTCTAAAGCATTTGTGACCCGCCCAGATTGCTCCTGGACAATAGCTATCCCTGTTGTTTTAGAGCCAGGGTCTATCTTGATTCTGTGTGGATGAGTAACAGAATCTTCAACTGCTCTATTCTGCAAAATGATAGTGAATGGATATCTTTTGAAGACTTGAGCCAACCCCTTATTAAGTAGTTTTCTAGCCCGTGCCGGATGACATGGATCTAGAGGTTTTTTGTTTTGATCTAGTACGAAAACTCGCATTACTTTGAACACTCCGTAAAACGGGTAAAGTTTGCCTCGGCAATGTTATAAGAGCTTTTTCGGCTAGCAACACTTCCTTAACTCGTTACAGATGTTTAATTGCTAACAACAGAGCTGAGGACTGGCACGTATCCGCAGGTGTTATGACTCAAATAACGTAGACCTCGGTCGGTCTTAGCCTGGTCAACTATGAGCTTCTGACAAGCTCCCGCTATAGTCGGAAAGACTTAGCGGTGAGTTGTTGACGGAGCTATCTTAAGCAAATTACTTATCAATCACTGCTATTATTAATTTAGTTTTAATCAACCGTGACCTTTGTTACTATAGCAATCCTAAATAAATTCTGATAATTTTTGTTCCCTACTCCCTGCTCCCTACTCCCTACTCCCTGTTCCATTTGCTATAGGAATCGCTACTCCTTCTTGGAGGATTAGTTGCTCAAAGATTTGTAAACCATAGCGCCAGACTAAGTAACCTTGGGGACTCAGATGCAAGCCGTCGGTACTAAGCTCAGGTTGCAGGTTGCCCTGATTATCAGCAAAGAGGGGATAGAGATTTAGATAAATCGCTCCTTCTTCGTGAGCGATCGCTTTTAGTTGCTGGTTAAGATTTTGGATGCGACTGTTGGGGATAGTAAGTAAGCGATCGCGTCCTTCCCAGGTTGCCTGTTCAGCACCATGGGGCAAAATCGATTGAAGGACAATCTTAGTTTCGGTATGGGCTCGCCGCAAGTAGCGAATCGTTAGCCGTTGGTTTTCTAGAATTGCTTCATCCTTGACCCCCCGAATTAGGTCATTGATGCCAATCATCACAAAAATTGCTTCTGGCTTAGTCTGATCCAAAATATCTAAGCGCTTGAGCAACCCTGCTGAGGTTTCCCCAGACAGTCCTTGATTAAGCCAGTAGCGTTTTGGAGGTAGCAGCTTGTTGGGAAACCATAGGCTTAGAGAATCTCCCAACAGGACAGTTAACTGTTCCGGTTGTTGATTAGCCACTACCTGAGCTTCCTTCTCCAGCAGTGCCAGCCATTGTTGGTAATTTAACTGGTGTCGTGGCCCTAATTCAATTACTGGCTCAGGGGTAGAATTTAAAATTCGGGTAGTTACCACAGGATGGCTAACTGGATCTGACTTTGACTGGTGATACTCACCCAGTAGTAACCAGGTGAGAGTCACAATCATAAACCCATTGGCAGCAAGGGATAGTAAAGCCCAAGGTGGACAACGCTTCAACTCAATGAACAAAAAATTTGCCTTATTTCCTTGTCTTGATGCAGTCGCTCATGGGGGAAACCCCCAAGACCGCGCTGCATCGCTTCTAACATCCCTGAAGGCAAAGGTAATACCATCAGTTGACAGTTAACTGTTAACTGTTAACTGTTAACTGTTAACAAAACCTAGTTAAAAGCAATTGGCCATGTCAGCAAAACGCTAAAATTCAGAGCTACTAGCCATGTCTGTAGTACTACTGAAGTTACCCATGCTAGAACTAGGGATCACACTGGATTCCTTGACAAATCCAGCATAAGCTTCCATACCGTGTTCGGCAATATCCAAGCCTTCCAGTTCTTCTTCTGGTGTCACCCGGATACCGAGGGTTAGTTTGAGCACGAACCAGACGATGCCACTAAACAGCACCGTGAAGCCCCCAATCGCTAGAATACCCAGGATTTGGGTGCCAAGTTGACCGGCACTACCGGCGGTAAACAGACCTGAATCTTTAGCGAAAAGTCCAACGGCTAGGGTTCCCCAGATACCATTGACCAAGTGGACTGAAATTGCCCCTACTGGGTCATCAATTTTGATGTTGTCAAAGAAGGAAACAGAGAAGACAACGATGATGCCACCAATAGCACCAATAATAACTGCTGAGAAATAGCTGACATTATTACAGGGAGCCGTAATTGCCACTAATCCAGCCAAAATCCCGTTGATGATCATGGACAGGTCTGGCTTACCATCTTTTAGCCAAGCCGTCAAGGTAGCAGTAATCCCACCAGCTGCTGCGGCTAGGTTAGTGGTCACCGCAATATAGGGAACTGCCTCACTAGCAGCTAGTTCAGAACCTGGATTGAAGCCAAACCAGCCGATCCAGAGAATCAAGCAACCAAGAGTGGCAATACTCATGTTGTGACCTGGGATAGCACGAGGTTCACCGTTTTCGTACTTACCGCTACGGGGTCCGAGGAAGGCAGCTCCCATCAAAGCCGCCCAGCCACCAACGGAGTGAACCACGGTTGAGCCAGCAAAGTCTGAGAATCCCATGCCACCAAGCCAACCATCACTGCTCCAAACCCAGTGTCCAGTGATGGAGTAGGATACCCCAACAATCAGGATGCTGAAAATTAAGAAGTCTAGGAACTTAATCCGTTCAGCAACCGCACCGGACACGATGGTGGCAGCAGTTCCAGCAAAGGCAGCTTGGAATAGGAAAAATACCGATATCGGTAGACCGGCTGGAAATGGATCTAACCCATAGGTAGTGGGGTCTTCACTGCTTAGGAAAAAGCCCGACAGCCCAATAAATGCGTTGCCTTTGCCGAACATAAAGGAGAAACCAATTGCCCAAAACGAAATAGTTGCTAAGGCAAAGACAATTAGGTTTTTCGCGAGAATATTAACCGCATTCTTCTGGCGGCAGAAGCCGGTTTCTAGCATTCCGAATCCGGCATTCATGAAGATAACTAGGATCGCAGCTACTAATATCCAGATAGCATTAAGAGTGCCCTGAAGTTCTTCTGGGGTAGGTCCGGCGCTATCCTGGGCAACAGCAGCTGTATGCCAAACTAGAACAATTATCCCTGTCAGGGGAATACAGGCGAGCCAGTAGGGGGAAAACGAGTTTGCGATCGCTTTGAATGGCTCTAGATAAGGAGAATCCCACGATGAGCGGGAGGCTTGGTGAGCCATAGGTCGCCTAGATCTTACTAGGGTACCCTTGTTTTTCATTGTTCGCTGAGATTTTGAAATTGACATAATAAGCGTTAACTTACCTCTGATTTAGATACACTTCCTCACACTGAGAAACTTCAGAAAACAAATTGTAAAATTAGCCACCGAAACCTAAGAGTCCATCCTTTTTCAAGGACTCATCCTGACGTCACCCTGCTACCTTTACATACCTGATTGCTAGATGCTAGACTCCTGGCTGAGCTAGTCATCAGGTAGTTTCTTCAGCTAAAGCCTTGTCTTAAGACAAAACCCTACAAATAACTGGGACTATAGTCAAGGGAATTAAAGCATTATTTAATGAAATATTTCATTAAATATTATTGCCGCAGCATACACCCCCTACACTGGTAGAGTTACCTGGGTCAGAGGCTTTCAAGGTGGGAACGCCACATGGTTCCACTCAGCCCCCTTCGAATGCTGCACCTCCAACTAACGGTTTATAAATTAATCCAGTTCTAGGTTTGAGTAACCGTGTTTTATTGGTAGAAAATTGATCAAGCAATTTGGATAATATTGGTACACGATACATGGTGATCAACCTTTCGTGTAAAAGTGATTATTCCCCTAGGCTTTAGCAAGATGTCCCAACTACCACGCACTAATGCTCACGAAAGTTTTCCGATAATCCGAACTGGGTAATTCTATAGCTAAACACTCAGTGGACTAGTCAACTCTAAGAAAGTCTTACGTCTTTATAACCCCACTTACATCCTTTCGGATCAGGTGGGGTGATTGACTAATTGATCGCTTTGTCTTTGAGGTGTTTTGATCTAAGATCTTTTTTTGGGATGATTCTGTATCAATAGATACTTTTTTTAAAAAAAAATCAGAGTATTTAAAACTAGGCAGATGCAACGTCTAGTTGGGGATCTAATTGGCTGTGGAGTTGGCTGTGGAGTTGGCCGAACGAGAATTTGACACTCCTACGGATAGAAGCCGATCATGGTACAACTATAAGAATGGGCATACTGTAGAGTAGGCATGTATTTGATATGCTCAACGGATTAGCTATGGAATTGTATAGATAACACCAGTGAATCGAATTGACCAGGAATTGGCAGCGTTAGAGGAAGCCATCACCCATTTGGCAAAGGAATTCCAATCAACCTACTTTAACTATTTGACCTTTTTAGGTGAATGCGTGGGGCAACAGCTGATTATGGCTTCCTATCGGATTTGTACTCAAGGGTATCCTGAGTCTTTTCTAAATTTGTCGGTTAACAGTCGGCAACAGTTACAGCAATCCCTACGAAAGCTGGCTCAAGAGACTCAACAAAAGTTGCCATCACTCCTAGAACAGTGGCAAGAGTCAAGGTCAGCTACTACTGATGACTTGGATCAGGACTTGGATCAGGACTTGGATCAGGACTCGGATCAGGACTCGGATCAGGACTTGAATCAGGACTCGGATCAGGACTTGGATCAGGACTCGGATCAGGACTCGGAAATGCCTTCATCTACAGAAGACTCTCGATTCTTGAATGCTCTAAGGGAGCCATCACCAGCAGCTGAGTTGACCAGTAAACCACGAAATAGCATAGAGAAACTGGAGCAATGGCTTAAGCACCTAGAGAGTGGGATCACCAAAACTATTCAAGATGTCTCTGTGGAAAGCAATCGGCTCTTGCATAGACACTCGATTATACCAGACAAATTTCCCCAAGAAATCCTAGAAGCAGCGGCAAAAGTCGAAGCATCTGCGATCGAAACGGCTGAATCCCCCAATATTATCAAAATAATGATGGAAACTAAAGGTGATGGAGAAACAGATGAATCCAGATTAACCCGTATTATTGCCATTAAGCTGCGCTTATCTGAAATAGAATTTGCAGACCCCAACTTGACCCCTGGACGTAATAAAATCAGAGATCTATTAGCTAAAATGAGTCAACTGAAGCGAGAGTATTACAAAAAACAACGGCAAAAGGCAGTAGCTCAAGCTGAAGCAGCATGGCGTGCCAGCTGGTTTGAGGATTAAACTTAGGGAATTACCAATCACTAATTACCAATGACTAGTTACCAATGACCAATGACCGAATTACCAGATTGGGTGCGATTGCAAAAAGCCCTGTCGGTAGAAGCAAGAGTTGGCTTTACTGATTTGGAAGGGAATCAATACCGCTTTAGTGAATTCCTCTGCCTCAGTTTTGGTAAGACTCCTAATGTCCTAACATCAACTGAGAAACGGCGTTGGCAGGACATCGGCAATCAGTTTGCCCGTTATTCTCAGATGACGCTACAGCAAAGGCAACATCTGGTAGCTGATACTCGCCGCTTTCTCAACGACCTCAAGCAGAACACTCAACGCCGTTTAGTTGAAGATCAATCTCAAACAGAACATCCTATGGTCAGAGTGCCTAAAACCAAGCCCTTGGTGGAGAAACAACAGGCATCCTCAGAGCTTGGTAGTAAAAAAACCCTTGACCTACCACTGGCTAAGTTGGCAGCGGTGGGTAGTAAAAACAGTCAATATTTAGCACGTCTGGGTCTGCACAAAGTGCGTGACTTGCTCTATTACTACCCCCGTGATCATATTAACTATGCCCGTCAGGTTAATATGGCTGACTTAGTACCTGGTGAAACAGTCACTATCATGGGTACGGTGAAGCGCTGTAACTGCTTCAGTAGCCCCCGTAATAAAAAATTAACTATTTTAGATATAGTCTTAAAAGACTCTACTGGTCAAATTAAGCTCAGTCGTTTTTTTGCTGGCTTTCGTTACAGTAATCGTAGCTGGCAGTATCAACAAAAGCGGCGGTATCCAGTGGGAGCAGTGGTAGCTGCTTCGGGTTTGGTAAAGAAAAATAAATATGGGATTACCCTAGAAGACCCGGAACTGGAAGTATTAGAGCATCCAGGGGGTAGCATTGACTCGATGAAAATAGGTCGAGTTGTGCCCGTTTATTCCCTAACAGAAGGGGTGCCAGCTGACTTGGTCAGGCGGGCAATAATTGCTGCACTTCCCTACACATCTTTGATTAAGGAACCCTTGCCAGTAACCTTTCGTAAAGAATATGGGTTGATGGGGGTCTGTGATGCGATCGCAAACATTCATTTTCCCCAAGATGCAGACACCCTTGCTGATGCCAGAAGGCGCTTAGTCTTTGATGAATTTTTCTACTTACAGCTAGGATTTCTCAAGCGCCGCCAAGCTCAGCGTAAAAGTCAAAGCAGTGCGGTCATGGCTCCGATTGGTAAACTCTTTGACCAATTTAATCAACTCCTTCCGTTTGAATTAACTGGTGCTCAGACACGAGTCATCAATGAAATTCTCAAGGATATGGAATCAGAGACACCCATGAATCGGTTGGTCCAAGGAGATGTTGGTTCCGGTAAAACTATTGTGGCAGTTTATGCTATTCTAGCCGCCATCCAATCGGGGTACCAAGCCGCTTTGATGGCTCCTACTGAAGTATTAGCTGAACAGCACTATCGTAAGTTAGTAAATTGGTTCAATTTACTACACCTTCCCGTTGAATTACTAACAGGTTCCACTAAAGTTTCCAAGCGTCGAAAAATTCATTCCGAGCTAGAAACAGGAGAACTTCCTTTGTTGGTCGGAACCCATGCTTTGATTCAAGACCCAGTGAACTTCAACAATTTGGGTTTAGTGGTGATTGATGAACAGCATCGCTTTGGGGTAAAGCAACGGGCTCGTTTACAGGAAAAAGGTCAATCTCCCCATGTGCTGACTCTGACCGCCACACCAATTCCGAGAACCCTAGCGCTAACCCTCCACGGGGATTTGGATGTGAGTCAAATTGATGAATTGCCCCCTGGTCGTCAGAAGATTCAGACAACTGTGCTAAGGGCTAAAGAGAGGAAACATGCCTATGACTTGATTCGTCGAGAAGTGGCTCAAGGACGGCAAGCCTATATGGTATTGCCCTTAATTGAAGAATCGGAAAAATTAGATTTACGCTCAGCAATCGAGGAGCATAAACGACTTTCTGAAAGTATATTTCCAGAATTTAAAGTTGGGTTACTTCATGGTCGGATGAGTTCAGCCGAGAAAGATAAAGCACTGAGTGCTTTTCGGGATAACAAGAGCCAAATTATTGTTTCAACTACTGTGATTGAAGTGGGTGTGGATGTACCCAATGCTACTGTAATGATGATTGAAAATGCAGAACGGTTTGGGTTATCTCAGTTACACCAATTACGGGGTCGTGTCGGTCGAGGTTCTGACAAATCTTATTGTCTTTTAGTCAGTGGTTCTAATACTGAAACAGCAAGACAACGTTTGGGGGTATTAGAACAGTCCCAAGATGGCTTTTTTATCTCTGAAATGGATATGCGTTTTCGTGGTCCTGGGGAAGTTTTAGGTAAGCGCCAATCTGGGTTAGCAGATTTTGCTCTAGCTAGTTTGGTAGAAGACCAAGAGGTATTAACTTTGGCCCGGGATGCAGCCGAAAAGATTATTCTTCAGGATGAGATATTGGAGAATTACCCTTTAATGAAAGTTGAGTTAGAGTATCGGTATCAGTGGTTAATGGATGGGACGATTATGACTTAATTTACCATAGAATTGTTTCAGAATTAGGGAACAGGGAGTAGGGAGTAGGGAGTAGGGAGTAGGGAGTAGGGAGTAGGGAGTAGGGAGTAGGGAACAGGGAATAGTGGAAAATAATGAATTGACCAAAAAATTATCAAAAAACTACTTTTTATAGATGACTGATGACGTTTTTACTATGACAAATGTTTGTTACTTAAATTATCATTTTTGCACAAAAAATTACTTAATATAGCATTTGTATTTGAGTTATGAATCCTACTCCCTAAAACCCAATATAGCAGTATAGCTCATAAATCAATTGTGATAATTTTTGAGGCCCTATTCCCTATTCCCTATTCCCTATTCCCTATTCCCTATTCCCTACTCCCTATTCCCTACTCCCTATTCCCTATTCCAATACCTCAACTGTCCCCAACTGACCATCAATCCTGACCCGCTGACCATCTCGTAATATATCAGTGGCATGATTAATATCCATTACGGCTGGGATACCATACTCTCGGGCTACAATGGCACCGTGGGACAGACGTCCCCCTACTTCAGAAATTAAGCCACCAGCACGAGCGAGTAATGGTGCCCAACCGGAATCGGTGTAGGGTACCACCACAATGGTTTGCTGGTCAATAGTGATATCACTTTGCAAGGTTTTCACTACTTTTACCAAACCCTCTACAAGTCCCGAACTGGCACCAATCCCTTGTAGCAGTCGTTGATCAGACCCAGCTAAAGATTTGGGCTCAGCGGGTAAGGGAGGATTATTGCCATAAACCAGGAAAGGTACGCTAGTCAGCTGAGCATCCTGTGCCAATTTAGTCCGCCGTTGTTGCACAATTTCTGGAAGCTGTTGTCTGAGTTCCTGGTTATCACTACCTACTAGAGAGCGAATTTCGGCTAACTCCAAGAAAAAAATGTCCCCTGGTTCAACTAGTAAACCTGACAGCAGCCAGCGTGCCTCTAGAGCCAAGAAGCTCCAGCGTAGGTGAGCCATCAGCTTAGAGTAGACTTGGGTCACCCGACCTTTGAGATCCAGCCGTGCTTGTACCACTTCAGCTTTCCAGCGTTGCCCTCTAGCTTTTGGAGATTGAGGGAGTGGATACGCTAGAAACTGAGCGAACAACTTTCTGACAGCTCGGGGGTCTTCTTGCCAGCGGGGAATTGCTACATCGGTTGCCACTTCGCTAAGGTAACCATAGCCCTCAAGAAAGCGGTCAAACTGCTCTAAAATGCTGGAACCATCTGGGATTTCTGCGAGGGTGGCAAACAGAGAGGCTCCACTGTCATAGATAATCTGTTCGTGGCTTAATAAATGGCGAGCATCTGTTGCTATCTTAGCCAAGGCTCGCATACTATCGACCTCTGGAGTTTTGCTATTATCTAGTTCTTTGTCATCAATCTTGAGTAGTCCCTGCCGCAAGGACATACTAAGGGGAGCAAGAATACTATAGTAAGTGGCTCGTTTCAACACCGCCAGAATGCTGTCGATGCGTTCTAGGAGTTGCACTGGAGATAATTCCGACTGGGCTCTTGCTGAAAGCTGATTCAATAGGGGCAGAAAGTGGGTTTGGTAATCCGCTTCAAAGTCTTGGTCTAAACGCCATTCCCGACCGAGCAATCGTAGTAAACCAGGTAGGTTTTTGATAGTGGTATTGATCGGTGGTTTGGAAAACTTAGCTCCCCTAGTCAGAAATTCCAGACTTTCCGGGGGTAGACCCATACGCCTAAAAATTTCCCCCAACAGAGTTACATTGAAGTAAGCATGGGAATAGTGCAAAGTGGCAGTTTCAGTGAAATCCATTCCTCGTGCTCGTCTCCCTAGCACTATGGTAAAAATCTCTCCCCAAACACCGCAGGTTAAGGGACGATTAATCGACCAAGTTAGGGGTCGGATTACTCCTGGAATTACTTCCGCAGCAATTTTACGAGTCCAGGTTGGTTGTAGGGTAGTGATAGGTCGTGCTTGCAGTAACCAAAGGCTTTGACCGTCATAACTCCACTCAATATCTTGGGGAAGACCCTGGTAATAGTCTTCTAACCGACGTGCCAAGAGCGCCACTTGTTTGATTAAGGCTGGGGGCACATCACCACTGCCTTCAATCCGTGAGGAGGCCAAACTTTCTGCTGAATCCTCTTGCTCCCCTGACTTCTGGAAATAAACTTGGTACTGCTCTGGTGTTACTTTACCCGATACAACTTGTGTAGCATATCCAGGTAGGGCTTCGACCACTACAGCTTCTCCCTGTTGGGAAATAGGGTCACGACTGAAAGCAACCCCAGAAAAAACCCCCTTGACTTGTTTTTGAATGAGCACAGCCATCGCTGTATCTGGCAGTTGCTGATCCCGACGGTATTGTGCAGCTACTGGATTACGATAAGACTCTAAGACTCGATTAATGGCATCGAGTAGTGCGGCTGAGCTGGTCACCTGCAAGATGCTTTGATACTGCCCTGCGGCTGATGCCTGGGCTGAATCTTCTCCTATGGCGGAAGAACGCACTACCAGGGGTTCAGATTCAGAAACCGGTAGGTATTTGAGCAAGGGTTCTGGATCATCCCCTGGAGGGAGTACCCAGCCCACAGGTACTGAGTAACCAGAACGCTTCAGCTGGGATAGGGTGGCAGCTTTTTCCCCAACTTTTTTACGGTCTAGTTTGGTGTCCAGAGAAATTACGGCACTATCGCCTTGGAAAAAATGAAACACTTTCTTAGATTCTGCTTGAGCTTCCCCACTCGGAAGGTCTAAGTCATCGGGAATTTTTTGATAAATCCAAGCTAATAATAGACTCAAGCTGGTGGCAATTACAATTCTGGAGAAATCCTGGGGATGCAATAAAGCCAGAATCACAGGGAACAAGACTAAAATCACCCGTTTGCCATGTTTGGGATTGCGGAAAATGGTAAAGCTAATCCCTCCAATCAAAAATACCAGCAATGCCAAAATGGGGTCATGCCATAATACTCCCCAAGTGACATTGGTCGTCCCTGCACCTTTGCCTATCCAGTAACGACCTAACACCAACATGATTAGAGCGATCAATTCCCAAGCTGATTCACTGGGAAAGAAGTGGCGAGCTAGTAAGACTGCTGCAATTCCTTTTCCTGCCTCTGAGAGCACTGCCAAGACACCAACCAAATTTCCTCCGTGGTAAAAGGCGGCTGAAACTGATATATTACCAGTACCGACCTGGGCTAGGTTATGCCTTGTCAGTACACGGGTAATCCAGGCAATCAGAGGAAGTCCGCCTAAGATAGGACAGACGGTAACAATGAGCAAGAACCCTAAAACCTGGTTTAGTGTCATGGGACTAATGGAAATCACTTAGTGAGATAGAGAGGGCTTGATAATGGCTTGATAATAAGTACTTTATTAATAAGTATATAATAAGTATATAAGAACTATTTGAACTTAATGGCATCAAAATATGTCTAGTAATCGCAACTAGCAATCATAAGTTTAGTTTGTAAAATTATCTAACCCAAAAACAAGCCAAATTGTCTAAAAAAATTCCTGGCTTAGTTTAACTAAAATACGAGTAAAGTATTTATATCATCTGGTAGATTATTGCCTGTTATAACAATAATAGTTTTGGTTTCATGTCTTAACCTGATTTAGTCCCTCACTTGTTTTGATGGCTACAGCTTTTGCACAGGGTTTCTCAAGTAGCTTTTCCATAGTGAATTGGATTCCTATGCCAGTAGCACGTCAAACCCCATCTTGCCCCTGATAGTCACACTTTTGAACTAGTTTACGATGTTTGGTAAGGTTAAAGTCTTTTCTTTTTTTTTATTTAAGCATGTCTTGATGCAATAGCGAGTGGGGGAAACCACGCCAGTTGCTCATGGGGGAGACCCCCAAGACCGCACTGGCTCCCCAAGACCGCGCTGCATCGCTTGATCATGTATAGCAGATGATCATGTATAGCAGAAGTCAGAAGTCAGAAGTCAGAAGTCAAAAGTCAGAAGTAAGAAGTCAGAAGTAAGCTAGGACTAGGTTTCCTGAGTTTACGAATGTCAAACACCTTAATGGGTAGTGCTATATTATAGTATTTGAACCAATCCTTATACAGATAGGGAGGTAATGGTATGGCTAAAATTGTGGGTGTTCATGGGATTAATCAAGAATTTAAAGGTAGTAATACAATTTATGATCAATGGCTACCAGCCCTCAAGGATGGCTTGGAGCGTGTTGGAGCTAGATTAGATTCTGATAATGAATTCCGCTGTGCCTTTTATGGAGACTTGTTCAGAGGTCGCTCAAAATCAGCAATGGGAATACCTAACTATGACGCCAGTGATATTGACTCGGATTGGGAGAAGGAACTCCTCCTGGAATGGTGGGAAGAAGCAGCAAAAGTAGGAGATGATATTAAAGGCCCAGCCGATCTATCCAGAGAAAAGGCAACACCCAGACTTGTTCAAAAGGCTTTAAATGCCTTAACTGGTTCTAGGTTTTTTGGTGGTGTTGCTGAAAAAATCGTGATTTCTTTTCTCAAGCAAGTTGGGGGTTACTTACATAATCCAGAGTTAAGACAGCAAATTCGCGATCGCATTGTGAAAGCCATAGATGACGATACCCGTGTATTGGTTGGTCACTCTCTGGGCTCAGTTGTCTGTTACGAAGCCCTATGCCAACACCCAGAATGGTCAGTGGACGTTTTTGTGACTCTAGGTTCCCCATTGGGGATAAAAGGGCTGATTTTTGATCGCTTGGAACCCTCACCGGTCTCTAATTTGGGGTCTTGGCCGGGAAGTGTAAAAAGGTGGATCAACATTGCGGATGCGGGAGACATTGTTGCTTTAGAAAAAGAATTAAATCCTTTATTTGACGGGTTAGTGGAAGATAAGCTTGTTTATAATGGATCCGATGCTCACAATGCTAGTAACTATTTCACCGCATCTGAAACAGGAGAAGCTATTAAGTTGGGCTTTGTGGATTAGTAGACGAGTTATATGGCGGGAAAACCCAGGTATTATTTAATCGCTTCTGGAACAAGCAACTACAACGATCAAGATGTACCTAACTTAGATAGTGTTCCGACAGACTTACAGAGAGTTGTTGATTTATTCACTCATAAATTTGGATATGAAGAAGCCTTGAATAATCTTCGTTTAAATCCGAAGAAAGATGAGTTAATCAAACAATTTTCAGACTGGCTTCAGCATGAAGAACGATGTGAGAGCGATCGCGTAATCTTTTACTATTCCGGTCATGGGGAATATTGCCAAGGAGATAGACATTATCTTTTGATGGAAGATACGGTTATCAATCAAATTCCTCAGACATCCTTGCCAACAGAAGATTTAGTTCGTCCTTTGAACAACGAAGAAGTTAAAATTGAACAAATCCTGTATATTATTGATACTTGTTATTCTGGGGTCGGAATAAGTGATGTCTCGAAGTTTACTACACAAGTTGTTCAGAAATATCAATCGGTAGGAGGAGCAGGTATCGCAGTTCATGGGATTGCAGCTTGTCGTGCCAAAGATACAGCGAAAGAAGATGTATTTTCTAGCGCTTTGGAGCAAGTTCTTAACGATTTAAGTAAAAACTACGAGAATTTATATATTCCTCTAGACTATCTAATTGACCAAATTAATCAGATTATTTCCTCAGAGCAACGTGCTTCCTACTCAGCTTCTGGCTCTGAAAAATCTGCTAAGTTCTTTCCGATTCTGCCTAAGACTATACAAACATGGGAAGAAAAGCAAGATGAACTCATTAGCCAAATTTTTGCTGAATTAAAGAAACACCCAGAAGATAGCTTACTTCAGCTTAACTCCTTTATTGTAAGTTCTAAAAATATTGAAAAGCTTGTATTAGATGACGATTTTATTCTGGATTGTATAGAAATCAAAAAAAGACTGACTGAATTAGGACAAAAACCAGTTTCAAGAGGAATATGCCCTCTAGTTGCTTGTGCAGAATGGTGTCGGCAAAGATTTTCTAAACAGAATGACCTAGTCTTAAGGAGACTTGCTAATACTATTAAAAATTGGCAACAGGAAGTTCTAAGATATCGAGAAGATGCAAACCTCTCTACAATCCAAGAATCTGTTAAAAAAGCTGATTTAAAATTTCAAGAACTGATTAAAAAAGAAAATCTGCGACTTCAAGTTGAGATTGAACCAGAGGTTGATAATGATAATGGTACAGGACAAGGGTCTGGTGTCTTACTTTTGAGTATGAATCTTTGGCTTGAAAGTCAGGATTTACCACTTGGTCGGTTTGCAGAAAAGATACGGTTAGAACCTTGGGAAAGTGAACAGAGTGACTCTGAGCAAGAGAATGAGAGTTTATACACTAATCTTGAAAAAATTTTACCCAACTTAATTCGGAATGCTCGTTATAGTTTACCGGAACGAGTTAATTTAACAATTGAGTATTTTCTTCCCTTCGACTATTTCAAAACACAATTGGATAAAATTACATTTAAGCGAGGAAGAAAACGAACACCGCTCGGTGAAGAGTACCCAATTTTTATCAACTCCTTTGAACGATATTTTGATCAAGATTTTCTTGAGATTCGTGATGAGATTGAAGTCAAGAAGCAAGGGTTATGGAATGATGTAAATAATTCAGTAACTGAACCCAGTGTCCCAGGGGAATTTGAAGGGGATGATATCTATTATATGGGTACAGACCCATCAGATTCCGATCTAGAAAGAATTGAAGAGGCTTTACCCATTGCGGTTTGGAGTCGGAACCTGAACCAACCTCTGATTGAAGGAGAGCATGTAAACCTCTCAGAATGGCAAAATTGGCCTAATAAAATACGTGATTTACGAAAAAAGAAAAAGGGTTTGGAGGTAACCCTTTTCTGGGATGATTTATATCCGAAGCCTTCCCAACGCTGTAGACCCTTGAATACCGACGTGGTGGAGTAAAATGCCAAAAGACCCAACATCTGACCAGCCGGATCCTCGCATCTACCGGGGCTTAACCCTCAGTGCGGAAAGTTTACCAACCCCAGAAGACCAACAACAGCATCTGAGTCGTATTCCACCGCCCCCGCCTTGGCGCACCTTTGGTCTGTCAGTTGAGCAATGGCGTGAAAAAGCAAAATCACAAAATACCCAAGACATCGAAAGAAAGATTAATCCAAAGGCATTGGGGTTTTTTCCGAGCAAGCAAGCAGTAGAATTGGTCAATGCCGCATTGTGTTTACGTCGCCCTTTACTGATTGAAGGAAATCCCGGTAGCGGCAAAACATCCTTAGCCTATGCAGTAGCAGCTGAATTGGGACTACCGGGGCCTTACCGCTGGTCAATTGTTTCTCGGACTACTTTGAAAGATGGTCTCTATGCCTACGATGCCATTGGGCGATTACAAGAAGTGTCTTTACTGAGGCAACAAGTTGGTAATACAGAGAGAATAAAAGAGCCTGACATTGGTAACTATTTAAGATTAAGACCAATGGGTATGGCATTTCATCAATCTCAACCCCGTAGACCGGCAGTGCTGTTAATTGACGAAATTGATAAGAGTGATATTGATATGCCCAATGATCTCTTACATATATTTGAGGAAGGATTTTTTGAGATTCCAGAACTGAGTCGCTTAAAACGTAACGCCCAAAAGGTACTTCCTTACCGCAGTCAAAGCAATGATAGTGATGAAAAAATTTCGATTGACAAAGGATTAATTCAATGTCAAGAGTTTCCTTTAGTCTTGATGACAAGTAATGAAGCACGGGAGTTTCCACCAGCCTTTCTACGCCGATGTTTACGGTTATCTCTTAAGCAACCTGATACAGAAGAGGGTTTTTATAAAATTTTAGAAAATCGCTTTGATGCCACCCATTTAAAGCAACTGGATCAGCCAGCCCGGAAATTAATCAAGGAATTTTTGACACGGATTAAGGCAAGAGACACAACTTTAGCAACGGATCAATTGTTGAATGCCATCTATTTATTATTACAAGGAGATGACTTGACTGAAGAAACACGGAAAGATGTATTGAATACTATCTTCAAATCACTGTGAGGTCAGGGGGAAATGGTGAGTGAAACAAATCAATGGTGGCAAGATGATAGAGAAGTGGCAGAGCTGATCTGGTGCTTGGCTCACGTAGATCGTCTTGTCGCTCCTCCATTGTCTCAAGACATCAAAGCACCAGAGGATATACACCATTCTGATCCGGAATCATCCACTGAAAATCCCTCAGACGATTATCCAAAGATTCCTCCCTCAGTCAAGGAAAAAGAAGAACCACAGATACCCATTGCGGCTAATCTTAAACAGCCTGACCATGCCCAGACTTCCCCTGAAAAACCCGAATCATCCTCCAGTAATTACAGCTCTCCTATTCGTGTTCCTGACCCCTTTCCCTTACCCAAACCTAGGGAAATCAGTAAGGCACTGTTGCCCTTATCTAAACGTGTTCCTGGACTCCTAGCCAATGAACTGGATATTGAGGCAACCGTTGAACAAACAGCCGAAGCTGATGGATTGCCAATGCTGGCATTTCGTTCTCCCCTAGAGCGATGGTTTGAGGTACATTTATTGATTGATTGCTCCCCTTCCATGGCATTTTGGGGAGATTTAGCGGAAGGAGTGGCAACGCTTTTTCGCTGGCAAGGATTTTTCCGGGATGTACGGATTTGGCACTTCGATACAACAGAACCTACCCCCCAATTGTTTTCAGGTGTTGACCGGATTGAACGGAGTGTTGGTAGCCTGATCGCACCAGGAGGACATCGACTCTTTATTGCCTTAACGGATACTTTGGGAAAAGCTTGGTATTCCGGTCAAGCCTTTGAAGTTTTAGCACAATTAGGAGAACAGCATCCTGTTAGTATTGCCCATGTTTTTCCTCAAACCCTATGGCAGCGCACAGGTCTACATCAGGCAATTCAACGACCATTGATTGCTAGTCAGCCAGAGTGTGCTAACTCCATGTTAAAAGTAGGAGCTAGGCTTCGTACAACGGCTAGGTTATATCAATTTCCAATTTTCAATTTATCCGTTAACCACTTTAGCACTTGGGCGAATTTTACCACCGGGAGTGGCAGCAATTCTATTCAAGGGGTTTTAATTAGACAGCATCAGCCCGAAACAGACACAACTAATCCCAAATCAGTGGCGGAAACTCCCGAACAGTTACTAAGAGGATTCTTGGCTAATGCTAGCCCCAAAGCCCGAAAACTTGCTGAAGTTCTGGCTGCTGTTCCCCTGATTCCTCCAGTGATGCGCTTGGCACAACAGTGGTTTTTACCCGATAGCGAACACTGGCATCTGGCAGAAGTTTTTTTTAGTGGTCTTCTCCAAAAGTCTTCCTTGGGGCCAGAGCAGGCAACTGTTCCCGAAACTTGGTATGAATTTCGTCCGGGAATTCGGGAGTTACTGCTAGGAAATAGTCCAGTTCAACGCACCACTGAGATTTGGCGGGAAATTGGAGATTTCATAGAGCACCGTTATGGTAGTCTGCGGGATTTTCCAGCACGGATTCCCAACCCAGCCGGGTCTGTTCCAGATGTTGCTGCAGATCCAGACCTCTATTTTGCTGAAGTCAAAGCAGCAGTTCTCACCACTTGGGGAGGAGAATACGCCAATTTAGCACAAGAACTAAGTCAAAAAGTAGCGAAACGCAAACGGGAGAAAGATGAGATTGGTAAGGGAACAGTTGATCTCACTGACAACTTAGAACCTTTTGAATTTGAAGCAGAAGTTCCCACCATTGTTGTTGAAGAGGAGCTAGACGAGTATGAAGAGAAATTACAACAGTGGACATTTCAAACCCCGACTGTTAACCGTCGGGGAGAAATCATTAAAACAACAACCTACACTGCCTCTTACTTCACCGAAACCCTAACCGATAATGTCGAACTGGAAATGGTAGCTATCCCTGGAGGAACCTTTACAATGGGTTCCCCTGAAAATGAAGTCAGAAGTCAGAAGTCAAAATTAAGAAGTCTCAGGAATAATGAAAGACCTCAACATAATGTCACAATCCAACCCTTCTTTATGGGGAAATATCCTGTCACTCAAGCCCAATGGAAAGCGATCGCATTAATGACAGACTTGAAAGTCGAGAGAGACTTAAATCCACACCCCTCAAGGTTTACAGGAGAGAAGCGCCCCGTTGAAAGGATCAACTGGTATGAAGCAGTAGAGTTCTGTCACCGGCTTTCTCAGCTAACGGGAAGGGAGTATAGACTGCCTTCTGAAGCGCAATGGGAATATGCCTGTCGAGGTGTTAGAGAACCTCTCAAACTTGACAGTGGAGAATCCTATCCCCCATTCTACTTTGGAGAGACGATTACCGGAAAACTAGCCAATTACGATGCCTCAAGAACTTATCGGGATCAACCACCAGGAAAAGAAAGCAAGGAAACCACCCCTGTGGGTCAATTTTATCCGAATCCCTTTGGGTTATATGATATGCACGGGAATGTTTGGGAATGGTGTTTAGATGATTGGCATGATAACTACGAAGGTGCGCCCACAGATGGCAGTGCTTGGATTGATAAGAATGAACCGGAAAATGTCAAGACTGAAAATAAGTCAAATTCAGACAAAAATGACGAAAATAATCCAAAATCGCCTCTGCGGGGCGGCTCCTGGATCTACAATCCTAATAACTGCCGTTCTGCGGTTCGCCTCAGCATCAATAGGCGCGGCCTCCGCGTCCTCAATGTTGGTTTTCGTATAGTGTGCGTATCGGGAATGAAGTCAGAAGTTTGAAGTTTGAAGTCAGAAGTTTTTATGAAGTCAGAAGTTTGAAGTTTGAAGTTTGAAGTTTGAAGAATTATGGCCAAACTGACCATAAAACGCCCAAAACAAACCTTTCGAGGCTACAGAGAATACATAGACCGCATTCCTCTCGAAATGGTCTTAACAAAAAAACCGCGAAATTCCCGCACCTCACGAAGTAGGTGCGGGATCGATAGCGGACTAGAAACTTGACTTTACACCTTGACGCTTTACTGAAAAGTATATATACTAGTAAGCCAGGTCGATAAAAGGATGGAATCCAGTGAAGCACAAAGCCGTTAAAGTAAGAATTTATCCAACTCTTGAGCAAACTCAAATCCTTGCTCAACATTTTGGTTGTGCTCGTTGGTGGTGGAATTATGCGCTAAATCAATGCATAGAAACTTACAAAGAAACGGGGAAAGGCTTGACTCAGTCTGCTCTCAATTCCATGCTGCCAAAACTCAAAAAAGAAGAAGAGACTGAATGGTTAAAAGATTGCTACTCTCAGATATTACAGTCCGTAAGTCTCAATCTTAGCCGTGCATATCAGAACTTTTTTGAAGGTAGAGCAAAATATCCTAAGTTCAAGTCATACCACCATCGCCAATCCATTCAGTATCCTCAAAACGTCAAGCAAATTGGTGATCGCCTTAAATTTCCTGGAAAATTGGGAATTGTCAAAGCAGTGATTCATCGGCCATTAGACGGGGAAATTAAAACGGTAACAGTTAGCAGAGATCCTTCTGGGAGATATTACGCTTCTGTTTTGATGGAATACGAGTCCAAGGGAACAAAGCCATCAACAAACGGAAAGGTGATTGGGATTGACTTGGGCATTAAAGATTTTGCTATTACTTACGATGGCGAAAAAACCTCTAAATTTGGCAATCCTAAGCATATAGCTAGATCCGAGAAAAAATTAGCTAAGAAACAACGTATTGCAGCCCGAAAAAAGAAAGGCAGTAATAAGCGCAGAAAGGCTCGCCGGATTGTAGCTAAGGTATATGAACGTATTGGAAATGTCCGCCAAGACTACTTACATAAACTATCCAGGAAGATTGTAGATCAGAACCAGGTAGTAGTAGTTGAAAACCTAAA
>NZ_JAAHIG010000680.1:0-2149 GCF_010692305.1 Moorena sp. SIO4G3
TATTACGGTCGATGCCCGGTATTATCCGGGGCACCTCCGCTGCAAATCCGTACGTGAAAGTTTCCCCTCATACGGCTCCTAGGTTTTCGATTGCTTATAGTGGATTAGCTGGTGACAGCTTCTGTGGACTACCTGGAGGTTCTTTGGCTTCCAATTGTCGTGGTTTCCATCTATATGGTGAAGGTGTACAGATTCGTCGCTTATGAATCGGAGTCCACAATATCCACACTTATGGTCTTGCTTTTTAAGGTGTTTTGTTGTTAAACCATCATAGAACTTACTTTTTCGTCTACTCCAATAGACTATATCGCCGTTGTAGGGGGATTTATCTCCTTTTACGACTACATGCCCATTTTCCTTCCAGGAGACCTTAGGGAATGCTTTGTTGATAAGTTCCTTCGACTGATACCTGTTTATCTTTGGTTCACTTCTGAATACGGTTTCCGCTTTTTTGGCTGGGAACCATAATCTATCTCGTGTTCCTTTCATATTGCAGTATCTGTGATAGTTCCTCCACCCACGCACTATAGGGGCCAACAATTCTGCCTTTTTCATAGCACCATACTGAGAGCTATTGATGATGGCTTTGATTTTTTCTCTGAAAGCTTGGAAATTCTCCGTACTTGGAGTAATTTTACACTTTCTGTTTTTTTGTACTAGGAACTTCCATCCTAGAAAATCAAAGCCATCTGTCGTCTTCGTGATTCTGGTTTTTTCTTGACTAATTTCCATCCCTCTACTGGTCAAGAATGTGCTTATCTTTTCTAGTATTTCTTCTGCATTGTCGTTGGGCTTTAGAAAGATTACCATATCGTCTGCGTATCTGACGCTGGGATGTATGGCTTCTATTCCATCAAGTGCAATATTTGCTAACAGTGGGCTTACTACACCACCTTGGGGGGTTCCTTGTTCCGGAAAATCTGGTGAAACTCCTGCCTTTAGGCATCTAAATAACCCTATTGAGATTCCTCTTGGACAGATTACCCTTTCCATTATGGTTTTATGGAATATCCTGTCAAAACACTTTTTGATGTCCAATTCAATCACTCTCTTTCTGTACCCATTGTGGTTAGATTGTAGGTGAGAGAATATATATCTCTGAGCGTCGTGTGCTCCTCTTCCACTGCGAAATCCATAACTTCTTTCGTGGAAGAGGGCTTCGTGCGCTGGCTCTAGTGCAAATTTGACGAGACATTGCCATGCCCTATCTGCTATGGTAGGTATTTTTAAAGTCCTAGTTTTTCCGTTCTTTTTAGGGATAGTCTTTTCCCTTAGTCCATTGTGTTTCCAGTCAAAACCCTTTTGGTTCAAAAGTTCGGTTAGTTCTAGCCTCTGTCGGTAGGATAGAGAAGACTTTCCATCTATTCCTGCCGTTTTCTTACCTTTGTTTAGTTGAGTCACTTGACGTACCGCTAACAACTGAGCAGACCGGGATTTCATTATTAGCCTTTGAAGTGACCTTACCTTACGATAATCCCCAGCTCTCATAGCTTTATACACTCTTTTCTGTAGGCGGAAGAGATTCCGACGGAGTTCTTTCCATCTTTGTCCTTTCCAAAGTTCACTAGCTTTACTGTGTCTAACCATGCTCTTCATCCATTTGTGTATTCTGAAAGACCCGTCACCAGTTTCCGGTGACATCTTACCCGACAGGAGGGATTAAGTTAGGCATTCCTTACTGAGGTTACGACCTTTATCCCCAGACCTCATTGCTGTCGTTTTTACCTGTTCCATGTAGAAGATTGTTCTGATGATTTAGGACGGTTCAATTCGCCTACCACCTCCTCAGAGTTTGCGGTTATTGGACTCATTCATACCGCGAGAATCAGATGGTGTTTTCTTCATTAGTGGTTCCCAGGTTGAAGTTGAGTACTAAGACGCTTTTCTAGAACCTGTTTATCCTTGTCATCTCCCTGTTAGCGCCAGGGTGCCTAACCTGCATCAGCCCTGATTGCGCCCTGTTACCAGCTTCACTCTGTAGGTTGCCGCCTGCTCGGTGTGGTCAAGATAAGGAGTCACTTGTCTCTTCAAGGGGAGGATTTTCACCTCCATCCTCTACATAGTTAAAGTTTTGAAGGTTCATTCCTTCGCCATTCCTGACTCATACCCCGGAGGCGATACCCCGGCTCCTAGTCAGAACAGGCCGCAC
>NZ_JAAHIG010000681.1:0-2141 GCF_010692305.1 Moorena sp. SIO4G3
TGTTATAAGCTAAAGAGCAGATTTCTGAACAAATAGGATCATCACCACCATTACATCCCTTCTTGATGCAGTCGCTCATGGGGGGAACCACGCCAGTTGCTCATGGGGGAAACCCCCAAGACCGCACTGGCTCCCCAAGACCGCGCTGCATCGCTTACCAATCCCTTGCCATTAAGTTTTATTTAGAATCCCCTAAAACCTCCTTTAAAGCATTCAACACTTGCTCCACATTCTCTCGGCGAGAGTTATAACCCATTAAACCAATGCGCCAGACTTTACCTGCTAATTCACCCAAGCCGCCACCAATTTCCATGTTGTAATCATCCAGCAGTTTGCGGGTAACTGCCTTGCCATCTACCCCCTCTGGTATCCGAACCGTGGTCAAGGTAGGCAAACGAAATTCTTGCTCGACGTGACATTCTAGACCCAAATCAGCCAAACCTTCCCAAAGCAATTCAGCATTAGCTTGATGCCTTTCCCAACAAGCGGTTAGTCCCTCTTGAGCAACCAATCGCAAGGCTTCGCGCAAGGCATAATTCATATTAATTGGAGCTGTGTGGTGGTAGGTGCGCTCGTCACCCCAATATTTGCTCAACATCGATATATCCAAATACCAATTAGCAACTTGGGTACGACGCTGGTGGAGTTTTTCGAGGGCACGAGCTCCCATAGTGAAAGGGGAAATGCCTGGTGGACAGCTAAGCCCTTTTTGGGAACAACTATAGGCCAGATCAATCCCCCATTCATCAATAAACAGTGGCACCCCACCTAAACTGGTGACTGTGTCAACCAGCAGCAAGCAATTGAAATTTCGGCACAACTCAGCCACACCCTCCAGAGGCTGACGGGCACCGGTTGACGTTTCAGCATGAACCAAAGCCAAAACAGCAGGACGATGGGTTTCCAAGCCTTCTCGGAGTTCATCAAGGGTAAAGACTTGCCCCCAAGGCTTCATTAGTTTACGGACATCAGCACCATAACGACCAGCCATATCCACGAGTCGGTGTCCAAAGTAACCATTAACCCCAACTAAAACCACATCACCTGGTTCTACTGCATTGGCTAGAGTAGCTTCCATTGCCGCACTACCTGTCCCACTCATGGGAAGAGTCATCGGGTTATCAGTTTGCCAAGCGTAGCGGAGTAAGGTTTGCACTTCGTTCATCAGTGCGATGAAACGGGGATCCAGGTGACCAACTGGCGGCAGTCCCAAGGCTGTTAATATGGAGGGATGGGCATTAGATGGCCCGGGTCCGAGTAACAGCGTCGGAGGCATATCTATATCGGTCAGGGAGACGCGATTATTATCTTTGATTGATGGGGTTGAGGTCATTTATTATTTATAAGTGTTTGGTAAAGTAAGAGTTAACCAAAATAAATAATAACCCGAATGTGGCACCGTTTTGTAGGAAGTAAGGTGGGGTCAGGGCAAGAATCAATAAGGCGGCATTATTATCAACAATATTGATCTACAAATGCAATAGTGCTGAGCAATCTTGGCTTAATATGGTCATAATCCTTGCCCTATATCACATTTTTGCTCAAGTTTTATTGCGCTTACCCTGTCTATTACGGTAGTATTTAATCAATTTTTGAAGACCTGTAATTGGAAGGGTTATCAAAAAACCAGGAACTTTAAATATTAATGCAAATATAAGTCCAAAATAGTACTTAGCTTCAAAGTCTAACTTTTGCTTAACTATATCGTCGGCTTATTCTTGTGTCATTTCTCCTTTGTAAACCTTTTCATGAAGTTCATGGAACTGCATTTTTGTTATTAATAAATCGCCATCAGGATCGTAAGTCATTTTATTTTTTAAATTTTTGTTGTTTGTCTTAATTTTAGCTATAAATTAAAAATATCGGGACTTGGGAAGAAGGCAAAAGAGCGGATGTAGTGATTGAAGTACTCTCAGCCAGTACAGCTGAAAAAGATAAGACTCAGAAGAAGCTGATTGATCACCAGTTGCCAGTGCTAGAGTGCTTTTGAAGGTTGTTAGGTTGTTCGCGTAGCCTGGCCTTTTGGCCAAGGTTAGTAGACTGTTCGCGTAGCGTGGCCAAACGCGCCCCGCGTGGCCAATAGGCCAAGGCCAAGGTTGGCAGGTGGCAGGTTAGTAGGTTAAAGGTTAGTAGGTTAAAGG
>NZ_JAAHIG010000682.1:0-2131 GCF_010692305.1 Moorena sp. SIO4G3
TGTTTTCCAGTTGTCGTGGTTTCCATCGATGTGATGAAGATGTACAGACTCGTCTTCTAAGAACTTCAACCTACAGTGTCCACAGGAATGGTTTTGCCTTTTCAATGCGTCAGATGTAGCATCGGAGTATAGGCGTGAATTCCTTTTACTCCAGTAGACTAGGTCACCATCGTAAGGTGACTTAGTCCCCCGTACGTTCACGTGTTGATTTTGCTTGTAGCCTACCTTTGGGAATGCCTTTTTACATAGTTCATTTGCCTTATACCGATTTACTTTCTTTTCCTTGCGGAATTTGCGGTTGGCGGTGTGGTTCATGAACCATAAGTTATCCCTAGAGCTACTCATATCGCAGCTTGCATGGTAGTTACGCCATCCGCGAACGATAGGGGCTAGTTTCTTGGCTTTTACTTCGGCACCATAGTTCGAGTTGTTGACTATGTGTTTAATCTTCTTACGTATGTTCCGGTGGTTCTCCTCTGAGGGAGTACACGAGAATTTTTCGTCTTTTCTGACGCGGAATTTCCACCCCAGGAGACGAAACCTTAGAATAAAGAAGCCTTAATTAATAATTTTTAACCCTTTTTTGCATAGTCTGTCCCCTGTAAAGGCTTCTTTATTCTTACGGTAACTTCATAGGAAGTCAAATCCATTTGTCGTTTTGGTTAGCTTGGTCTTTTCTTCGCTGATTTCCATCCCTCTTTCTGCCAGGAAGTTTTTGACTTTCTGGAGAATCTTTTCAGCGTTATCTCTTGGCTTGAGGATGAATACCATATCATCTGCGTACCGCAAACTTGTGTGTATGTCCTCTATTCCGTTAAGTGCCACATTAGCTAGTAGGGGGCTGACCACACCACCTTGGGGTGTTCCTTGCTCTGGGAATTCCGGATTGATGCCTGCTTTTAAGCACCTGAAAATCCCCTGTTTTAGGCACGCAGGAGCTAGCAATCTATCCATGATTGAGCTGTGTGCGATGCGGTCAAAACATTTCTTTATGTCTAGTTCTATTATTCGCTTATTTATGCCGTTTTTGTTAGAGGCTAGTTGAAGGAACAGGCGTTTTTGAACGTCCTGTGCGCATCTTCCAGTCCTGAAACCGTAACTATTGGCGTTGAACGTGGCCTCATGGGCTGGTTCTAGGGCGAATTTGGCTAAACATTGCCATGCGCGGTCTGCTATGGTTGGTATCTTTAACATCCGAGTTTTCCCATTCTTTTTACGGATTGGTTTTTCTCGTAGTCCGCTATGTTTCCAGTCGTGGCCATAGAGGTTCAATGTTTCAACCAGTTCCATGCGTTCCCTGTAGTTGAGTTTTGACTTTCCGTCAACTCCAGCTGTTTTTTTACCCTTATTTAGTTGTGTCACTTGTCGGACGGCCAACAGATGTGCTGAGCGGGATTTCATAATCAGTTTCTGTAGAGACCTTGCTTTCTTCAAGTCACCAGCTCGAACCGCTTTATATACTCGTTTTTGTAGGCGGAATAAGTTTTGGCGGACTTTCTTCCACTTCTGACTTTTCCAGAGTTCACTATGATTGCTCATGTGTCTAACTTTGCTCTCCTAGAACTTGTATATTCTGAATACCCGCAGGCAGTTTCCGCCTGCATCCTACCCGACAGTGGGGATTAGGTTTGACATAACTTACCATAGGTTCGACCGGCCTATAGACCCATTTATGCTGTCGTTTTTACTTGTTCCGTTCATCGGATTCTTTGATGATTTAGGGCAGTCCACTTTGCCTATTCCCTCCTCGGAGATTACAACTGTCAACTGCAAAACGTTGTGAGGATACTCGGGAATCAAGTCTCGCATGTACTTAGTCAGATTGCGGCTTAGTTATTAGACACTTTTTTGAGGACTTTTGTTAATCTACCCTTGTCATCTTCCCTGTTAGCGCCAGTGTCATGCATCTGAATCATGTCTGATTGCGCCCTGGTGCCAGCTTCACTCTGTTAGGATGTCGCCTACTCGGTGTGGCCAGATAAGGAGTCACTAGTCTCTTCTAGGGGCGGGTTTGCACCGCCATCCGGATGAACAGTTATAATTCTTGGGGTTGTCCCCGCGAGTTACCTGAGTCATACCTCTCCCGCACGAGGGAGGCTCCTACTCAGAACAAGCCGCACACAGTTATAAC
>NZ_JAAHIG010000683.1:0-2130 GCF_010692305.1 Moorena sp. SIO4G3
ATATAACTTCCTCAAGAAGCAGTCTAGCTATTTCCCTACCGTAACCATGCAAGTTGAAGGACGGGGTTTCCTTAATATTAAATAATATAGAAGTTTTTTAGGGAGTCGGGAGTCGGGAGTCGGGAGTAGAGATCCCCCCTAACCCCCCTTAATAAGGGGGGAACGGAGGAATAAGATTAAATTTACTTCATAAATATCATCAGAAACCCTATAGCATTATATGTTTACATATTACAGAAAAATGGAAGATAATCAAAGCCTAAACCGGAAAGCAAATAAGGATGCTGGATTCACCTTTATGGAATTACTGATAGTAATCTTAATGGTAGGAATTTTATCCGCCATTGCTGCTCCCAGCTGGCTAGCTTTTGTGAATCGACAACGAGTGAATAAAGTGAATGAGAGAGTGTTAAGTGTAATCCAAGAAGCCCAGCGACAAGCTAAAAATAAAAAACTCAGCTATAGCGTTAGTTTTAGGATGAACGACGGAGTTCCAGAAGCGGCAGTTTATAAAGACAACAAGAATGATAATCCAACACAAAACTTTCAATGGCAGAGTTTAGTAGGTGATTTAGGTGTCAAACCAGACCAAATTTGGGTGGGTACAAACCTAACTACTGAAAACCAACTTGGAACGTTATCCATTTTGAAAGACGATAATAAAACAATTACCTTTGATAACCAGGGCGTTCTACCAAATGATGCAGACACTAACTTAGCTATTGTAGTCGCTGTGCCCGATTCTAAGAATAAAAATAACCCTATTGAAGCTACCAAGCGATGTGTAAAAATAAAAACTATCTTGGGTGCCCTAGAAACTAATAAAAAAGGGGCAGAATGTAATCATTCAACATAATGCTGAGTGAGTTAGAAAGGTGAAAGATAAAACTTAAATCAGGGTGATAGTCGATGCAATTCAATAGCCAACAGGGCGATCAATCCCCAGCTGATGCGATTGCGCTACGCGCACGCTGCGCGATCGCTGGATTCACTCTACTGGAAACTATGATTGTAGTATTGCTAGTTGGACTATTGGCTGCGATCGCAACCCCCAGCTGGCTCACCTTTATCAATCATCTGCAGCTCAACATGGCCCAAGACCAAATCTACCGAGCCATGCGGATTGCCCAAAGCAACGCCAAACGAGACAAAGACATCTGGCAAACTAGCTTTCGAGAAAAAGATGGCATTGTCCAGTGGTCAATTCACCGAGCTATGGGAAAAACATGCATTTTAGATCAAGTCCATTGGCATAGCCTTAGCTCTACCATCGCCATCTACAAAGACAAAAATAAGAAAGGTAAATCCGAGACTACCCTAGCCAAACCAAAGGGAGACTGTTCAAATGCTGGAGTATGGCGAGTCCAGTTTAACTACAAAGGAAACACCAACGGACAACTGGGACAAATCACCCTAATCACCAAGAATAATAGCACCACCCAACGTTGCGTTTACGTATCCACCCTGATCGGAGCCCTGCGCAAGGGTAGATATCATCCTAAACCGAATAATAGTAAAAAGTATTGTTATTGAGGGCAGCAGGGAATCGGGAATCGGGAATCGGGAATTGGGAATCGGGAATCGGGAATCGGGAACATTATCAAAGAGATATGCTATGATACCCCGGTAATTACCCTTAATAAAAATCTCCCCATCTCCCCATCTCCCCATCTCCCCATCTCCCCATCTCCCCATCTCCCCATCTCCCCACTACTGTAAGCCTGCTTGAGTTTTTTGATCATCAAGCTTTAAAATCAACACCCCCAGGGGTGGCAAACACAAATCTAGGGAATAGGGATGATTGTGGAAGAACCATTCATCTGTCCACTTACCCCCAAGATTACCCATATTACTACCACCGTATTGGCGAGCATCACTATTGAGCAATTCCTTGTAGAATCCCATCTCGGGGACTCCTACCCGATAATGACTATGGGGCTGAGGGGTAAAATTGCACACTGTCACAATAAACTCTTCAGAATCGTGAGCATAGCGCATGAATGACACAACACTATGGCGATTGTCACTACAATCAATCCATTCAAAGCCGTCCTGGTCAAAATCCTGAGTATAAAGCGCCGGTTCCCTGCGATAGAGATAATTCAGGTCACTAATCAACTGCTTTAAATT
>NZ_JAAHIG010000684.1:0-2104 GCF_010692305.1 Moorena sp. SIO4G3
ACCCAATTGCAGAACTGAGACCACACAGAGGTGTTGCTCTGTTGTAATACAGTAGTCATGTTCTTATGATTGCGGGTATGAATATGAAGTTATCGAGGTTCGTCCGGCTTGTGTGCGCCTTCATGTATTTATATTAAGTAATATATTTAGTTTTGTAAAGGGTTTCGCGAGTAATTTCCCCTCAGGTTATTAAATAATGTAAATAAGTAAAAATTATATTAGATAAGTATTGACAAATAAATAGTAGTGTTATAAACAGCGACAATAGTCAAAAAAAATAGCGTTCGCGTTCGCGAAGCGTGGCCTTTTGGCCAAGGTCAATCGCATAAAACTAAAGGCGCTCCACGGAACGCCTCTATATATATAGTCTGAGATATAGAGCTTGAGCCTAGTTCTTGCGGTAACTCCTAACTGAGACACCAACTCAAGACTCAGCACTCAACACTGAGCACTAAAAAAACCTCAACCAGGAGGCCACTTCATTTGGCGTTGACCCAAGATGTGCAAATGCAGGTGATCAACTGTTTGACCACCATCAGCACCATTATTAATCACCAGTCGATAGCCATTGGTCAAACCGACTTGCTCAGCAACTTGCTTAGCCGTTAACAACAGGTGTCCCATCAGAGCTTCATCTTCAGACTGAGCTGCTGCCAGTTGAGGAATGGGCTTCTTGGGAATTACCAGAATATGAACTGGTGCCTGAGGGTTAATATCCTTGAAGGCAAGGGCTAAATCGTCTTCATAAACAATATCCGCTGGAATTTCTCGGCGGATAATCTTGCTAAAGATGGTTTCGCTCATAGCAACTGCCAATACTATGTTTACTAGATCAGCTGCAATTGTGACACAAAATGTCAGGTACCTATAGCATTGTTATTGGAGTTGTGAACATAGTCGCGCTTGGGAAAGGCAACAGGCAACAGGCAACAGGCAACAGGCAACAGGCAACAGGCAACAGGCAACAGGCAACAGGCAACAGGCAACAGGCAACAGGCAACAGGCAACAGGCAAGAAAGTAGATCGAGATTTTTGGTCATGGAAAGAACTTTCATCCTTGTCGGACGATAATGCCCGCGTTATAGTTAACAAAATAGTTATAATTACTATATCTATAACGTTGCTAAAAATAATCGTTTATATGATAAATTTTAAACTATAAAACTAGATATATTTATATATTTTATCTAATTTTATAGTAAATTATTATGATTTTTTTTAAATAAAATGCAAAAATATATTTCCGTATATTTTTGCATTTTACCTTTTGCTTTTTGCCTTGTTAAAACACATTTAAAATGCTTTTTAGCTTAATCCTTACCATCAGCCCCTACACTTAGATCGAGGGGCTAATGCCCTCAATCTAATGTTCCATTCGTATTGGTGGAGTCATCATAATCGGTCCTGTTCTATAAATTGGTATGGTCTTGGGTTTAGGAAAAGGTATGGGCCGTGGATGTTCAAAAACAGGAGGTGTTGGTTGGGGTATTGGGCGTGGACATTTGGGAAAAGGTTCTGGGTGTTCAGGCATAGGAACTGCCGTAGGTGCTGGACACAGAATGTATGGTGTTTGGGGAGTCGGACCACATCCACCCTGAACCATAGTATCTTGCTGATCTAGATCATTGAGAAAGGTTTCCTCATCGGATAACAACTCAAAACCGATGGGTAACTCAGAAATTTCCATTATTAGTTTTCCTCCATAGGAGTGTGACGGATGACTTTATTCAAGATTTCTGTAAGTCTACAAATTCTGTTTTAGATAAAAATATCAGTTTCGTCTCGCCAAAATGGCAAGTTTTTAGTGGAAAACTAGAGTATCAATAGATAAAGAGCAATGGGATAACTGCTGAAAATATAACAGCCTGATTATTGCTTGTTAACTGTTGAGTGTTGATTGTTCTACGGTTAGGGACAAGACTTGCCCCTACTATCGGTTAACTTCTCAAGGGTAAACAACAAACATTTTCTCTTTAAGTCGTGCATCTACTGATCATCTACTAATATTGTGCAACCACTATCATCTGAAACGATTTCCTCATATCTATTGGATATAGGGCTGTGTACTCCGTCAGACCTAGAATCTATCCAGGTGAAATCCGCT
>NZ_JAAHIG010000685.1:0-2060 GCF_010692305.1 Moorena sp. SIO4G3
CGTTGTATAGCCACTCATCTAATGAAGCAGCTTCCCAGATGGGGTAGAAGTGTAAGCCAATGGCGTTAGAAGAAGGAACAACAGCACCAGAGATGATGTTGTTTCCGTACATCAAGGAACCAGCAACAGGCTCGCGGATACCATCGATGTCCACAGGAGGAGCAGCGATGAAAGCAATGATGAAGCAGGTGGTAGCAGCTAGCAGGGTTGGGATCATTAATACACCAAACCAGCCCACATAGAGGCGGTTGTTGGTGGAGGTAACCCAATTGCAGAACTGAGACCACACAGAGGTGTTGCTCTGCTGTAATACAGTAGTCATGTTCTTATGATTGCGGGTATGAATATGAAGTTATCGAGGTTCGTCCGGCTTGTGTGCGCCTTCATGTATTTATATTAAGCAATATCTAAAGATATGTAAAGGGTTTTTCGAGTAATTACCCTTAGCTATATTAAATAATGTAAATAAGTAAAAATTATATTAGATAAGTATTGACAAAAATGGAGTAATGTGAATATGGAAAACAAAAATAGCCACACAAAAATAGCGATCGCGCTTGTGCGATTGACCTTTGGTCACGCTACGCGATCGCTACTAGGACTTCCCCCATTACTCTCTCCCTAGGGTTACACTAACGGATGACAACTATACCGATAGGGGTTTATCGGGTTTTTCCGATTAATGATCAAACTACCCGATTATTTTCAATGCACTGGGAATACCACTCAAAACTAGCCTTAGGAATACGCTGTTGGGTTGGGTAATCTATATAAGTAATGCCAAAGCGCCGATCATATCCCCAATACCACTCAAAGTTATCCATCAGACTCCAGAGGAAATAACCATTAAGAGGATACCCTTCACTAACAGCGCGATGGGCTGCTTTAAAGTACTCTCGGAGGTACAGAATCCTGTCCGTATCAATCACCTCACCCCGACCATTCAATTCATCCTGTGCCGCACAGCCATTCTCAGTGATAAACATAGGCAAATCTGAACGCCCCAGGGTTTCACTGACATGACGAATCCCCCAATAAAGGGAATCTGGTAGGATATTCAGCCAAGGCAGATTCATGCGAGGGTAGCCTTTGGGCATACCAAGGAACTCGTACCCCTGTGGATTGTCAGCAGCCCGGACATAGGTACCAGTGTAAATATTAAGACAAATCCCATCTAGAGGCTGATGAATAATTTGTAGGTCACATGGTCCGATGTCTGGGGCATTGTCTCCTAACACCTCAAGTAATTCAGGACTATAAGCACCAGTCAGAGCAGGGATAATGATACCGCCATTTTGCCCACATAAAGGGAATGCCTTTTTTGCTGCTGCCACATGGTACGGTGACTCATTGATTGGCACAGTGACGGACAAGTTATCCACAAAGGCTATAGAACAGGGAACCCGGGAAGCACTACGGATGGCTTGACAGCCCAAACCATGAGCTAAAAGGGCATGATGAGAGGTCTGCCATACCTGTTTGATGGATTTAACACGCCTACCGGGAGCATGGATCGGGTCCTGGTTAACCCCATAGCCTAAGTGAGTAAAACACATGATCTCATTAATGGTCATCCAATTGGTAATGCGATCGCCTAATTGAGTGACCACAGCAGTAACATAATCCGCAAAGTCAAAGGCCATCTGGCGAGAAAGCCAAGACTTGTATTTGTCTTCTAGGGCTTGGGGAGAGTCCCAATGAAATAGAGTGGCATGGGGAGTAATGCCATGATCTAACAAGCAATCCACCAAGCGCTTATAGAAATCAACCCCTTCCTGATTGACTTTCCCACCCCCGTCAGGAATAATCCGAGGCCAAGCAATGCTAAAGCGATAATCCTTGATCCCTAGTTTGACCATCAGCTCTATATCTTCTTTGTAGCGATGGTAGTGGTCACAAGCGACCGCACCGGTATCATCGTTAAGTATTTTTCCAGGGGTACCACTGAAGGCCATGCGTAGTCGATGATAATCGACTAGTCAAATGTTCTGGTGATACTACACAACCTTGGGATTTCCTCTACCTAGTCAGATCAGTATTTTTACTGAAGCTCTCTGACT
>NZ_JAAHIG010000686.1:0-2036 GCF_010692305.1 Moorena sp. SIO4G3
GAGTAGGGAGTAGAGAGTAGGGAGTAGGGAGTAGGGAGTAGGGAGTAGGGAGTAGGGAGTAGGGAGTAGGGAGTAGGGAGTAGGGAGTAGGGAGTAGGGAGTAGGGAGTAGGGAGTAGGGAGTAGGGAGTGTCAAAGTCGTTTTACCCATCAAGGGTGGGTAAGTCCTTTAGTGATTAGTCTTTTGTTAATTAACCCTTCAAATAACTATCAATAAAACATTAACTGCCGTAGACCAAATGCCACAACGGTCACAGAACAAACTACCACTAGCTGACTCGGTAAAGGCGAAATGGTATATTTCATGATCGCTTCCATGAGAGGCACAGCCCCAAGCACTGACCAATTGATGCCGTGGAAAATCATCAAATAGCCGACACCGTAGGCATGGATGGTTAGTAAACCACAGAGGCAGCTAAATGCCAATGTTTCGACTCGTGGTTGTACGCGAAAGGCTAAAAAACCACAAACCCAGGCTCCGGCAATAAAGCCTAGTATGTATCCAAAGCTGGGTTCTTTGATATAGCCAATACCTCCACCTTGAGTAAAGATTGGCAGGTTTAACCCGATCACAACATAGGCAATTTGAGAAAGAGCACCAGCATTTCTGCCTCCTAAACAAGCAGCTAGTAGGACTGCTCCAATCTGATAGGTAACCCCTAAGGATATAGTTTGAACACCTTGAGTTGACCAATCCCAGGGTGGATTGGAGACAAAGAAGGCTTCTAGAAACGTGCCGCCGATGGTCAGCAGCAAACCAATTATGGCCCACAAAATCTCATTGGGAGCAGACACAGTTACATCGATAATTTATTTATTCTGGGAGTTATATTCTCCGGGAATCGGAGCTTCACCACCGGTTAGACCCAAAGAGTCCAGCATCGCGTGGTCTTGCTCTGGTGGCTGTCCCAGAGTGGTGAGGTAGTGTCCAATCAGCATAGCATTGATTCCGGATTTTAGCCCTTTTGCCTGCAATTCACCCATCACGGCTTCTCGCCCACCAGCATAGCGCAGGATTTGCTCAGGTAGGATCATCCGGAAAATTGCGATCGCTTTTAGTGCGTCATAGGGGTCTAGCTTGCCAGATTCTCCCAAAGGGGTTCCAGAGCGAGGATTGAGCAAGTTCAGGGGTACTGATTCCACCTTTAACTCCCGCAGGGCTAGAGCTAAATCCACTCGGTCTTCCCAGCTTTCACCCATGCCCATAATCCCACCAGTGCAGGCTTGAATCCCCACTGCTTTCAAGTTCTGGATCGTCTCGACGCGATCGCGCCAGCTGTGAGTAGTCACAATTTCTGGGAAAAACTTCTCTGAGGTTTCTAAGTTGTGGTTGTAGCGAGTTACTCCAGCTTCTTTCAGAGCTTCGGCTTGTTCCGAGGTCACTTCTCCCAAGGCACAGCAAGGCTTAATGCTGGTTTCGGCAATAATCTCCCGTACCGTTTCCAGAATTTGTTCAAACTCTTTCGATTTAGGACTACTGTACTTTGGTCCACGTCCCTGACTCACTAGGCAAAAACGTTTGGCTCCAGCGGCTTCAGCTGCCTTAGCTTGAGCCATTATCTCTTGCTTAGACTTAAGACCATAAATCGGGGAATCAACGCCAGGATGGTGAGCCGACTGGGCACAGAAGCCACAGTTTTCTGAGCAGCCACCAGATTTGACATTGACGATACTACACAAATCCACGGTATTGCCACAGCAGGCTTGGCGCACTTTGTCAGCTGCTTGGCACAGCAGCAATATATTATCCTGCCCTTCGAGTTTGGTCAGGGCTAGGGCTTCCTCTCTAGTAATGCGATCGCCTGCAATAATCCCCTCAGTTAGCTTTTGCAGCCACTCATTCACGGATGCTGGGGATGTTGAGCATTGTTCTGGTGAACTTGCTGGTGTAGTTGATAAATCTACAGATAGACCTACAGCAGTTGACAAAGGTGCTTGAACCACAGTATCTCCCACATATATCAGCTTTAAAGGCACCCCTCACTATACCACCTTAGAGTAAGTTGGCTAGTGAGATCTACTACCCCAACTAAAAAT
>NZ_JAAHIG010000687.1:0-2035 GCF_010692305.1 Moorena sp. SIO4G3
AGCACTTCCTGGTGCTTATAGCGCGACGGAACCACACCGACCCCATCCCGAACTCGGAGGTGAAACGTAGCTGCGGCGAAGATAGTTGGTGGGTAGCTGCCTGCTAAAATAGCTCAGTGCCAGGATAATTAATTTAGACTAAAGCCTCCTTAGGTAATCTTGACCTGAGGAGGTTTTGTATTTTAGGAAATAGGGATAGTTCTAGGAAATAGGGATAGTTGTGCTTGGCGATCAGGCCACACCTAAAATTTAGCGACTTATTAAAATTTAGCCACTTAAAATACCAACTTAAAAGGGAGAAAGAAATCTCAAGAGTATGCTGCCAACCGATGCCAAGGCGTTGCCTAAATTAGAACCTCCTTTAGAGCTTGCAGAATTTTGGGCAATTTCTATCCCTTTAACCAAACTCTGTGACGCCTGGTATCCAGGAATATTTCCTTGTTCTTTAAAGAGTTCACTAGCAATAGTACCATCTTGGCTCGCTGCTACTTCCTCTCCCAGTCGGAAACGAGCCATACCACGAGCCAAAAAAGCTGGAGCAAAGTCAGGCTTCATGCTCAAGGTTTTGTCGTAATACTCAATGGCAGTTTTGTAGTTACCTCTTTTGGCTTCTACTACTCCCCACGCATAAAAATCTTCTGGGGTACCTGCATAATCTGGAATACCAATGGTTCCTTGTATATAAGCATTACTCAAGCTCACACCATACAATTGGGCATTAACTAAAAACGCTTCCCTCAGGTCAGTACTGAATAAGTTAGCACCAGCAAGATTAGCACCAGCAAGATTAGCACCATTGAGAGAAGCACCACTGAGATTGGCACCACTGAGGTCAGCTCCTGTCAAATTAGCACGGCTGAGATTAGCACGACTCAAATCAGCCCCAGCGAGATTAGCACCCACTAAGTCAGCCATAATCAAACCTACCCTAGTTAAATCACACCCTTGACACTGTTTGGTTGACAGTAACTGTTGAGTATGAGCTAGATTTTCAGCTTTAGCAATGGTGCTGAGGCTGGTCGTAGTTAGTAAAGCCGCAGTGGTGACAATTGTGAGTTTGATGTTCATGGAATTTATTGTTTTTCCAACAGCTGCTAATTATGAATTAGCAATTATGAATTATGAAGTGTCAATCCTAGTTGTGGTTACAGTTTTTAGTTAACGTGATAGGCTAAACGTCTAAACCCCTTTAAAGGCTACACTTTAAACCTTAAACTTTAAAGCTTAAACTTTCATAATTATCCCTAATTTTTAAAAAATTGGGTGGCGAAGTTTTGCGATCGCGTTGGTGACAGTGCCCTTGCTTTGAGAATTGCCGCTGTTAAAAAGACGTAGGACACAACCCCAACTATTGCCAAGAGTATACTATTAACATATCCCATGGCATTCCACAAGGCATGCAGAGCAGAAGCATTCAGATAGCCAATGCCTATGATCTGCCAACGCTTACGGGGTTTGAGGACGCTTAACCCAATAAAATACCCGAAGTATCCACTATAAGCCATGTGTCCTGCCACTGACCCAAGAACTCGAGGAATCAGCAACTGCAATCCTAACAGGTCACCCTCCAACTCAGTACTTGGCAGTATCACACCATCTATAATATTCGGCACATATTGCCCTAAGGTTTCTACCAAAGTAAATCCCACCCCCGATGCTGTCCCCAATAAAATTCCATCGAGGGGTTCCCAGACACCAATTCTTTCTCGCCAAGGGGTACGCAGGAAATGTCCCAAACCATATAGTCCCAGCATAGGTATAGCCTTGAGCAACTCTTCCATTAACCCAGCACCAAAAAACATCCGGATGAATAAAGTAGTCAAGTTGATAACTTCACCTAGTTGTGGTATATCGCCAGGTAAAATTCCCCGAAAAATTTTGATAAATAGGGGCAGCAGCGGACTGACCAAAATTAAACTGGTGGATAGAGTACTACCCAGCAGCACCCACCAAGGTTTAGGTTTGCCACAAAGTTGGTAAACAAAGTAATAGGCTAATCCTGCCAAGTAGGCAGCTAGCAAAAGATTAAAAACTA
>NZ_JAAHIG010000688.1:0-2014 GCF_010692305.1 Moorena sp. SIO4G3
GGTTCTTCAGTACCTAATATGCTAAACTAATACCTTAAGTCGTTAATACAATAAAAAACCTGTATAAAATTATAGCCCAAAATGTAGCTTTATTTAAATTATAAAGATGAGCTATTGTTCACTAGAACTATCAGGGAAGTAACTTGACTATATATTTGTCATTATGAAATCACAAAAGGAAATTAAACTGCTGACAGAACTTCTGGATATAAAAGGGGTAAAAGTTTGTTCGCGTCACCAGCACGAAGGGATTGGAATAATTTTACAGATTGAGTCAATCAGTAATGAAAGCATCTGTAATCAGTGTGGGACAAAAAGTTATAAATTACATCAAAATCATCGATATATAATCAAAGATTTGCCTTGGGGAGAGTCCCCAGTATTTTTGGAAATAAATAGACGACAGTTTAAATGTCAAAAATGTAAAAAACCGTGTCTTGATGCAGTCGCTCATGGGGGTTCCCCCCATGAGCGACTGCATCAAGACAAGGATACAAAAGCTTAGTTTTAGAATTAATGCCCAATGCTCAAGTTGTAGCCGACAGATTTCATGTAATGGTACAAATTAATCAAGAACTAGACTCACAAAGAAAACTCGAAAAAACTCAATTAACAAATTTACTAAAAAACGCTAAAACCAAGTCAGATAAAGAAAATCATAAACAGAGTTTAGAGAAACTTAAAAAAAGTAAATATGCCCTTTTGAAAAATGAAAAAGATTTGACGAAAAAACAAAGTCAGAAACTAGCTCAAGTGAAAGAAGTTTCTCCAACCCTTAAAACTATGCACGAATTGAAAGAAAAAATTCGCCAAATTTTTGATGAAACAAATGATTGGTTAGGTGGGCTATTCAAATTAGGTACATGGTGATCAGAAGCGCAAAATTATTTTCCGAAAAGCCTGCTTACTATTATTCGTTGGTTAGATGAAATTCTAGCATACTTTGATAACAGAACAACTAGTGGGGTGGTTGAGGGTATTAATAACAAATTAAAAGTTATTAAACGTTCAGCTTATGGATTCAGAAACTTTAAAAACTTTCAATCCAGATGTTTACTTAATTGGCATTTTAACTAATTGGCATTTTAACTAATTAGCATTTTAACTAACATTTTAGCATACTAGGTACTGAAGAACCGAAATGACAGTCTTTAAGTTGCAAAAACGAATATATCAAGCCTCGAGCCGTGGTGACGTGAGCGTGGTAAGAAAACTGCAAAAGACCCTGATGAAATCCTGGTCAGCAAAAATGATTGCGGTCAGAAAGGTTACCCAGGAAAACAAAGGCAAAAAGACTGCGGGAATAGATGGGGTTAAAGCTTTAACCAATAAGCAGCGCCTCACCTTAGTAGCCAGCCTCAAAATCTCCAAAAAGGCACAACCCACCAGAAGGGTATGGATTCCTAAGCCCGGACGGTCGGAAAAACGCCCATTAGGTATCCCAACCATATACGACCGTGCATTACAAGCACGCGGCCATTCAGGCATGTTTAACCTGAATGGGAAGCCAAATTTGAACCTAATTCCTACGGGTTCAGGCCAGGACGCTCATGTCACGATGCAATAGAAGCAATATTTACAGTAATAGCCCAAAAACCCAAATGGGTTTTGGACGCAGATATTGCCAAATGCTTTGACAGAATCAACCATGATGCACTTCTAACAAAATTAAATACTTACCCATCCATGAGACGTTTAATTAAGTCCTGGCTAAAAGCCGGTGTGATGGATAATGGAACATTCTCATCTACAAATGAGGGTACCCCACAAGGTGGCGTTATATCACCACTTCTGGCCAATATAGCCCTCCACGGAATGGAAAATGCCATCTGGAATCACGCTAACTCCATCAAGGGAAAGAAAAGACACTATAAAACCGGTCTATCCCTAGGGCGTGTCATCAAATAGGAATCAATCTAGTTTAGAATCGATAAATGTAGAGAGTTGAGTCAATCAGGAGCCGTGCTATCATGACGCGCCGCTATGCTTTGCGTCTCGGACCAGTGGGAACGCA
>NZ_JAAHIG010000689.1:0-2010 GCF_010692305.1 Moorena sp. SIO4G3
CATTAAACTAAGCCGGGGGGTCGCCCCCAAAACCGACTCGTCTCCAAAACCGTACGTGATACTTTCGCATCATACGGCTCCTCATTACAGTACAATCCTTGACAGTGGCTCCTCTAGAATGGGTTTCCATCTAATTCTTTCAAATTGATTTTCATCCCGTGCTTGACATCGTGGCAGTGTAGGTGGAGTAGTTCTAGATTTTTATCTAGGTCTGTTCCCCCAAGTGAGCGTGGTATTATGTGGTGTTTTTCCATTAAATCTCCATCCCTGAATATAAGACCACAATGGGCACATTTCCCTTTTTGTCTTTTTAAGAGTCTTCCTTTTTGACTATTGATTTCTGGGTGTTTTCCCATTCTGGTATTCCAATAAATTAGGTCTCCATTGAAAGGACTCTTGGTATCTTTGATTTTGATGTGCCTAACGATTTTCGTTTTGGCGTGTTTTGGGAGATAATTCTCTCCATCCATGAACATCCAGTTATCCTTTTTAACGGTTCCCCAGTATTTATTGATTACCCAGGTTTTTGATTTATTGGGGTGTCTCCTATATCCCCATCTTTGAAGTTTATTCCAGAGCAAATACTCAAGGTCTTTAAAGGTCTCTTTACTACAGACTGTGCTATAGTAATTACACCAACCCCTTATAACGGGTTTGAGTCGGCTGATTAATGCCGCTTGCGGGGCAGCTTTGTGACGGTCGATTATGTCGGCGAGCTGCCCATAATGCTCTAGAACTTTTTCTTTAGATGGTTTGATGATGGTTTTAAAGCCTAGTTTTGATTGATTTTTTCCTGCTGGATATTGTCGGATGTTGAATCCGAGAAAGTTAAATCCTTTCGAGGTGTGAGTCATCTTTGTCTTACTAGGCTTTAATTCCAGACCCATATCACTTAGCCATTCTATGATGATTCTCTGACATTCTTCTACCATATCCTGGTCTTTATGCAGAATGATAAAATCATCGGCATATCTAATTAAACTTATGCTCTTCATTCTTTGGTCTTTGCTTTTCTTTTCTCCTTTTTTATTCTTTTTATTTCTGGCATAAGTCTTAATTACCATTTCCATTCCATGGAGGGCTACATTCGCGCTTGAGAGGTGATATAACTCCTCCTTGCGGTGTGCCTTCATCCGTAGTTGAGAATGTTTCTTTGTCCATTACTCCGGCTTTTAACCAGGATTTGATTAATCGCCTTAGTGATGGATAAGTATTCAATTTTGTGAGAAGGGCATCATGATTGATTTTGTCGAAACATTTGGAGATATCGGCATCCAGTACCCATTTGGGTTTTTTGCAGATACTATTAAATATTGCTTCGATGGCGTCGTGACATGAGCGTCCTGGTCTGAACCCGTAGGAATTAGGTTCAAATTTGGCTTCCCATTCAGGTTCTAATGCCTGTTTGGCAAGTGTTTGTAATGCACGGTCGTACATGGTTGGGATTCCTAAGGGACGCTTTTCTGTTCCTTGTGATTTGGGAATCCATACCCTTCTGGTTGGTTTTGCCCTTTTGGAGATTTTTAGGTTGGCAACTAAAGTGAGACGCTGTTTACTATTTAAGGATTTGACCCCATCTATTCCAGCACTTCTCTTGCCTTTATTCTCCTGGGTTACCCGTCTAACCGCTATCATTTTGGCTGACCAGGATTTCATCAGAGTCTTTTGTAGTTTTCTTACCACGCGGACATCACCACGTTGCGAGGCTTGGTATATTCGTTTTTGTAACTTGAATACGGTCATTTCTAGCTTACGCCAATTGACCTTGTTCCATTCCGACTGTGGGGCAAACCCCCGAGTTTTAGACTTATTCATTACTACTTACAACTACACCTATTCCTGTAACGTGAGTCTGTCAGCATATCCTGGGCATTACCCCAGGCATTGGCTTCTGACTCAATCTTTCCAACATATGACTTACGGCTAACTACCTACTCGGAATATTCGACCTTTCTGAGAGTACATATGTGGTTATTTCGTTCCTGATAATCATTTTGTAGACTTTTAGGG
>NZ_JAAHIG010000069.1:0-11062 GCF_010692305.1 Moorena sp. SIO4G3
TATGAAATATTTGCCCACTAAGGCTTCACGAGATTACTGGAGAGCAATGGCATATTTAGAGGGTTTGATTGGTCCGAGAGTGGACAAGGCCTTGAAGATGAGAGAAAAAAACCCGACTAATTGGACGCAGGTAAGTCCAATGTTCCAGGAATCGATGTTAGTGAAAATAGCGGCTAAGGAACCAAAATATACTCGGAAAAGACTGATAGCAGAAGGGATTGGAATGTTGATTGCTGGTACTGATACCACAGCTCATACTTTATCCTTTGCAGTAGGAGAGTTAGCTTTAAATCCCAGGGTTTTTCAGAAAGCACAGGCTCTGGTTGACCAATGTTGGCAAAGTAATGGTGGTATTAATACAGAAAGTCTGAAGAAATTGACTTACATCAGTGCGGTTATTAAAGAAACTTTGCGCCTTTATTCAGTCGCCGGAGGTTCCACTTCCTTGGAGGCTGAACGTGATACCGTAATTGAGGGCAACTTGATTCCTCGTGGCACGATTATCTCCTGGTCAATGCTGGCTGCTGGGCGAGACCCAGAGGTCTATGGCAACCCCGAGGAATTTTGGCCAGAGCGTTGGTTAGACCAGGGCAAGGGCAGTAACCCACTTCCCATGATAACCTTTGGCTCAGGTTCTCATCGTTGCTTGGGAGAGCATCTGGCCATGGTGGAAGCAACGGTAATGCTAGGAATGCTGCTCCGTTATTTTGATTGGGAGTTGGTCAATGGTCGTTCATCTGTTGAACAGTTACAACAGAACCTTTTGATGTATCCGTCTGATGGGATGCCAGTGCGTTTTAAGGCTAGAGACTTCCAGTGTATTGAAGAAACTTAATGGGCTCTCCTAGGATGCCTAGGATAAATTAGTACAAAATAATAGCTATAGCCTTTACTGAATAAGGCTAAGAATAATTTAAAAATATAATTTCAATAAAAATGTATGGCTCTCCTAGACTCATTTACTATAATCAGTCTAGGAGAGCCACTTAATGTTGCTTTCAACAGCTGTTTGCTGGAGATGGCTTGATTGGTGTTACTGGTGGTATCAGTGCGATTCTCGAACCGATTATGTTTCGTAGTAATAGGACTTACGCAAATCCCTCAATTTAACGCTACCTGTATGGTGGGCAAAACCTTGCCCACGCTACCCATGGATTCTGTGCGTAAGTCCTGAGTAAAAGTTAATAGTTGTTAAACTAAGGCGGATTCATGTTCCAAGAGATTGCGGCTCAAATTACTTTTTCTCCCTCCTTGCCCTATTTAGCCACAGCCTTAGGGGTGACTAGCATCGGGGGACTACTGGGCTGGCGCTGGTGGCAACGAAAAAATACTTACAAATCCCTAGAGTCACTCCCCTGTCCTCCCAAACACTGGTTATTGGGAAATCTTCCTCAAGTATTAGCAGCAGTCAAACAGAAGAAATTCTTCCAATTATGGTTTGATTGGAGCAAGCAGCTCGGCCCGATTTATGTTTTCTGGATGAACCCTCCACTTCTGGTTTTGGGTCAGCCAAAGGTGATTGAAAACACCATTGTGAATGGGATGAAAGATGGAAGCTTGGTTAGGTATGAGCGAATCCGTAAAGTTTCGAACGAATTTGGTGGTGCGCCCGTTCTTGTCGGCCAAAACGGGAGTGAGTGGCAGTGGCGACGCCAGGCTTGGAATCCTGAATTCAGTTCTAGAGGTCTGTCCAAATACTTTAACATTATTAACCTTGCCTGCGAACAAGTAATTGCCAGACTTCAGCAAGATAGAGCGCAAACAGAGGTAAAGGTCGATTTCCTGTTTGTGGAACTAACCATGAAGGTGATTTCGAGTTTAGTGCTCGGAATTCCTGTGGATGGAAAATCGTCTAGTTCTGAAGGACCACCCCTCGATATTCTAAAGGCTCACGAGGCGATTTCTATTTTGGGCTATCGGACCCTACGGTTAATTACTGGCGAAAAGAGATGGATGAAATATTTGCCCACTAAGGCTTCACGAGATTACTGGAGAGCAAGGCGATATTTAGAGGGTTTGATTGGTCCGCGAGTGGACAAGGCCTTGAAGATGAGAGCACAAAACCTGACTAATTGGGGCCAGGTAAGTCCAATGTTCCAGGAATCGATGTTGGTGAAAATAGCGGCTAAGGAACAAAAATACACTCGGAAAACACTGATCGCAGAAGCTATTTTACTCTTGATTGCTGGTACTGATACCACAGCTCATACTTTATCTTTTGCAGTAGGAGAGTTAGCCTTAAATCCAAGGGTTTTTCAGAAAGCACAGGCTGTAGTTGACCAGAGTTGGCAAAGTCCAGGTGGCCTTAAGGGTGGGATTAATACAGAAAGTCTGAAGAAATTGAGTTACATCGGTGGGATTATTAAAGAGACTTTGCGCCTTTATTCAGTCGCCTCAGGTTCGACTTCCTTGGAGGCTCAACGTGACACCGTGATTGAGGGCAACCTGATTCCTCGTGGCACGATCATCCGGTTTTCAATGCTTGCTGCTGGGCGAGACCCAGAGGTCTATGCCAACCCCGAGGAATTTTTGCCAGAGCGTTGGTTAGACCAGGGCAAGGGCAGCAGCCCACTTCCCATGATAAATTTTAGCTCAGGTTTTCATCGTTGCTTGGGAGAGCATCTGGCAATGCTGGAAGCAACGGTAATACTAGCAATGCTGCTCCGTTATTTCGACTGGGAGTTGGTCAATGGTCGTTCATCCCTCGAACAGTTAGAACAGAACCTTTTGATGTATCCGTCTGATGGGATGCCAGTGCGTTTTAAGGCTAGAGACTTGGAGTCTATTGAAGAAACTTACTAGGTTTTAGGGAGTAGGGAGTAGGGAGTAGGGAGTAGGGATTAAGGGCAGTCATGGGGGTTTCCACGGGGCTGACAATGGTTTTATGGGTAACCTATCTCTTAATAAGAGACCTTCATGATATACCCAGTCGTGCCCCTGACCCCTCACAGGTCTCCTCAGCTTAACGGTAAGGTATGAAGAGCATGTTAAGCTTTTGACATCCTCCCTCGGTAAATCGGAGATTATACCGTTCGCGTAGCGGCTCCAAAGGAGCTGGGATTCCTAAACCTCACGATTTAGGTTTACTGTTTTTGCGGCACTTATCTAGACTTTTGCGAGTCCCCGACAGTACGCCTACACAGTCAATTTCCTCCACGATCTGCCCGACCGCAGTGACACCACGCTGACAAATCACTTTTGCCGCTGCTACATCTCGGTTGCATTCATAACCACATTCAGGGCATTGGTGAAGCCGCTCAGACAAATCTTTTTTGCCTGTATGCGCTCCACAGTCAGGACAAATTTGACTGGTATATCTGTAATCAACTTTCGCGAAATATACCCCTCGTTTCCAACATACCCAAGACAGAATGGTTAAGAATTGACCAAAACCTGCGTCAAGAGTATGCTTTCCTAGCATTCCTTTAGCCCAAGTTCTAAAGTCTAGATCTTCTACAAATATCATCCCCGCTTGGTCACACAAATGATGAGCTAGTTTAAAGTGAAAGTCTTTGCGAGTATCCGATACTTTCTGATGTAATCTAGCAATTTTTTGATTGAGTCTATGTCTATTGCTCGACCCCTTTCTCTTTAACTTGAGCCTACGTTGCAGTAATTTAAACTTGCTGTGTAATTCCGTTAAAAATCTCGGGCGTTCTATTAACTCGTGATCAGAGGTTGCTAGAAACTTATCCAGTCCTAAATCAATTCCTAATGGATGACCAGAAGGCGGATGATCTCGAATGTCTACATTACTTTGTAATGCCAACATCACAAAATATCTGTGCTTCACGTCTGATCACCCGTACCTGTTTAAGCTGAAACCCTTCAGGGATTGGGCGAGACCACCTGATCTTAACCCGTCCGATTTGAGGGAGTTTTATCCCATCTCGTTTTATAGGATTACTGCTAAATTGTGGGAACACAAATGACCGCATTCGGTACTTATTCTTAAACCGAGGGAATCCGTAACCCTGTGCCTTCATATTTTTAAATGCTCGGTCTAAATTCCTAAGAACTTGCTGTAAAACCTGAGCGTTTATTTTTTTGAGTTCTGGGTTGGATTTCTTGGCTTGAGTTAGACGAGCTGCTTGTTCTTTGTATCCTGGGTATGGTGCATCCCCAGGGATAATGTACTCTTTTTCAATAGAACAAGAATTAACATCACACTTCCTACTGTTAATCCAGTCCTTTCGTTCTTGGAGTGCATAATTCCACACCTTTCTACAGCCTGCCAGAATCTCTTCAATGATGGCAATCTGCTTTGGGGAAGGGATCAATTTATACTCGTAGGTTAGTGTTAGCATCAGTCTATTCTAACACATTCCTACAAGAATAGCGTTCCTGTGTAAGAAGTTCATAATCGGGAGGTAAGGCTGTCGCGTTGTCGCGTTTTTGTTTGTTGGCTGCGATTCATCTCACCGTTAAGCTGAAGCTATAACGGGAGTACTCTCCCAGCATATTATGATAGACTATAATGCTCTCGACCACTATCTTATCATAGGCACGGACAACTATGCGACCTGATTTGCAGGACTTGGTGATTTCAGAGGACTATCTATCCAATTTGATTGGGGAGAAGCCAGAGCGAGTCAGAGGTTTTTTCCTAGAGAAACCAAAAGAACCAGGAGATTTCCTGATCAAATTAGGTAGAGGGTCCTTTCTATGGCTGAAATATAAGGCAGTTAGACGGCTGGTGAAAGAAGTGGATCGATACAATACGGTGATTAGAGCTGTATACATTAATGATCAATTGGAAGAAGCTGGTAATCCAGGTGTTGGTCTGAGTAATCGGGAGCGAGTGCTCGAAGCCCTTGGGGTGATGAAAACGGATTTAGTGCGTGCTTTGAAGACAGAACGAATTCTCAGGGAGAATAAGCAGTTTATTACTAAGAATCCTCAGCTATTTACTACTAATTTAACCACCTTGACCGCCCTGCACTTGAGTGATCAGGCCAGTGAGTATGGACGAGTGCTAGACCAAGCCTTGCAGGTGGCAGTGGGGGTACAAGAGGAAATGAGAAAATTGCAGAATCAGCGTTAGAGGCTCTATTTTAGGGAGCCGGGAGTCGGGAGTCGGGAGTCGGGAACAGGGAATAGGGAACAGGGAATAGGGAAAAATCCTGTGTACCTGAGGTGCGACCCGTGGGGAATTTAATTCTTAATGGGTCAAGGGCACCTAAGGTTTTAGGGAGCAGGGAGTAGGGAGTAGGGAGCAGGCAAGAGGCAAGAGGCAAGAGGCAAGAGGTGAAAAATCCTTTGTACCTCATAGCTATAAGAAACGCTATATTATCCAAGGGATAATATTTAATTTATTTAAATTACCGTCAAAAAATAGGTTAATTTTTAATTTTTAAGAGTAGTATATCGATTCCATAATTTACTGGGAATTCTAAGAATAGATGGCAAAAGCATAGGTCTGGCATGACGCTTGATTGTCATTATTCATTCAGAGAATTACAGGAATTGTACAATGCCTTATCAAAATATTACCGGTACTCTTTCCGAAAGAGATGTCCAGGAAATCCAAACCGCCCTACAAACGATTGAACAAAAGCTGCCTTTCTTAATTAATTTAACGATTGAGGAACGACGTAGGCTGTTTAAAATGGGTTCAAAAAGTCTATCCTTTGTTAACAATAGCCTCACTGCTGCCCAATCTAACCCCAAGATTCTACCTGCTAGCTTTGACCTAGAAGAGTTTGCACGGGACTATCAGCTAGCCGTGAGTCTGACCGATGTCTTATTCCAACTCCGACAATTAACGGAAAAGGTGGATGATACCTTAATGGCAGTCAGCTCTGAGGCTATGAACAGCGGTCTACAAGTCTATGATTACATCAAGACGGCTGCCAAAAGGACTCCCGGTCTAAAAACCATTGCTGAGAGTTTAGGGCAACGCTTTAAAGTTACTCGTAATAAGTCTGCTAAAGCCAATTCTCAGGCTTAGGTGCCAACAAGGCTTCGGTCGAAGCTCTGAACCTCGTGAACGAGTATTTGAATCTCGTGAACGAGTCTCTGAACCTCGTGAACGAGTAGTTGAGTGTCGTGAACGAGTAGTTGAGTGTCGTGAACGAGTAGTTGAGTGTCGTAAACGAGTATTTGAATCTCGTAAACGAGTATTTGAATCTCGTAAACGAGTATTTGAATCTCGTGAACGAGTCTCTGAATGTCGTGAACGAGTATTTGAGTGTCGTGAACGAGTCTCTGAAACTCGTTCACGAGCCTATGAACTTCCCTAGGGGATCCTCTGGGCCTCGTTCACGACCCTCTGAGGGTCGAAAGACCATCCCATCCCTGGTTTTTTGAATATTGAGGATAATTAGGATGACCACAGTATTAAATCTAGAGCCCATTACCACTCTGACCAGAGAGCAGTTTTATCGCTTATGTAAGGCTAATCCTGATTTACAGCTTGAACGTTCACCCCACGGTAATTTAATTATTATCACTCCTTTAGGCGGAGAAAGTGGTAGTATTGAGGCGAATCTGATTGGTGATCTAATTATCTGGAATCGTCAGACTCGGTTGGGGGTTGTCTTCAGTTCTCAGACTGTGTTTAGTTTACCAGGTGGTGGCGATCGCTCTCCCGATGTAGCTTGGGTAGCCCTGGAACGATGGCAAGCATTGAGTCAAACAGAAAGAGAAGGTTTTCCACCGATTTGCCCCGATTTTGTGATTGAGTTGCGCTCACGGACAGATCGATTAAAGCCCCTACAGGAAAAAATGCAAGAGTATCTAGCCAGTGGCTTGCGTTTGGGTTGGTTGATTAATCCCCAGGATAAACTGGTAGAAATTTATCTGCAAAATCAACCTGTAGAAGTAGTAGCAATGCCTGTAGTGTTAACAGGAAATGAGGTGTTACCGGGGTTTAGCTTGGAATTATAAAACTTAATTTGGTTAGCGTGATCAGTTATACCAAATCCAGAAAGCAAAAACCGGATTAGGATTAGGCTCAAACCACCGTATTATAGTCAGAGTAAGACAACTATTTTTTACTGTCTATACTAACTGGGTTTGATAGTATAGCAGTGGAAGAAAAGCTTAAGACATCTTCTGCTTCCTGCTCCGAAGCTCCCTGCTCCCTTTCAACTAAAAGACTATGTCTTAAACTATACTTCCCTTGCTATATATAGCAATACTAAATAATTGGTGAAATATATTGGCTAAAGCGATCGCTGTAATCCTTGCTGGGCAACGATTACATATTTTGATTATTTGACAAATGATGTAAAATTGCTATATGCCCTGAAGCCATAATCAGGAGCTACACAGCCAGACTCTTCAAAGCCGTTTATCCTGATCAATCAAACGCTGACATCAGTGTAATTACGGTTAATAAGGTTAATAAATCGGTTGGCTGGGTAGTCCTAATTATGTTTCCCAATCCTGTGCCAGACATGATCTATGGAAAATACATTTAATATTTGGTTTGGACAAGAGAAAACATTCTGTAGTTTAAGCAGAGATAAAATTGATTTGTACCTCAAGATTCCCATCCTCGGAGGACAATCAACAATTCATTATCCTAGGCAATTCGGAAAAGTTTACAGCCAGCAAGGGTTTCATTTGCTGGAAACCGACTCACAGTTGATAGGTGCTTTGGCACAACCAATAACCTATCCCCTAGCCGAGGATATATATAAGGTCTACCTGAGTTTGCTGGAAGTGACCCGAGGCTGGAATTTATGTAGAATTTGGAACTATGTTCCCTACATTAACGATAAGACGGGAGGTCTGGAGAACTATAAATCGTTTTGTCAGGGTAGATCCCTAGCGTTTGAAAATTTTTATGGGGCAGACTTTCGGGTAAAATTACCAGCAGGAACTGGCGTGGGAATTGCTGATGACACCTATGGAATCTATTTCATTGCGGTGAAGGAAAACATCAGGAATGTGGAAAATTCCGAACAAGTTTCAGCCTACTACTACCCGTCTCAATATGGGCCACGTTCACCTAGCTTTGCTAGAGGAACTGTGATTAAACCCAATGGTAAGCGGATTGGCTACCTGTCAGGAACAGCTAGCATCAAAGGCCATCAGTCTGTAGGCAAAGGGGATATTGGCAAACAGTTTGATATCACCCTTGATAACATGGGGCTGGTGTTTGAAGGTATGGGCTTTAACCGTGGACTCCCAGATCCAATGCAAAGCGATCGCGCCTTCATCATTTACCTCCGCGATCCTTCTGATTTGCCAGTGGTTCAACAGATGGTTAAGAACAATTTCGCGGTTTCTGATCGGCTGATCTATTTGCATTCAAATATTTGTCGGGCAGATCTGGACATTGAAATTGAAGCCACCATCACTGAAAAGTAGCGATCGCATTTTTAGTTTTTAACCCTACCCTAAAAATAATGGAATTTGGTGTACAGTTTTTTCCCGATGTTAGCCCTCAACAGAAGTCAGGAGCCCAGTATTTTAACGAAGCTCTTGATCTGGTCAGTCTGTGTGATCAACTCGGTTATACTAGTATTAGGATTGTAGAACACTACTTCCATAGATATGGCGGATACAGCCCTAATCCCATCGTTTTTCTGACTGCTGCATCCCAACGAACTCAAAACGCTCGCCTGATCACTGGAGCTGTTTTGCCTGTCTTTAACAATCCACTCAAATTAGCTGGCGAAATTGGTATGCTCGATGCCATTTCCAACGGACGTCTGGAAGTTGGCTTTGCTCGTGGATTTCTTCCCCATGAATTTGCCCGATTTGGGATTGATTTGAACGAGAGCCGCAGCCGCTTTGAAGAAGGGATGGAACAGGTACGTTGCCTGCTCGAACAAGAAAATGTGACCATGGAGGGTCAGTTTCATCGCTTTGAGAGCGTTACGTCTTTGCCCCGTCCTACTCAAACTCCCCGTCCTCCTTTCTGGGTAGCTGCTCTGGCTACCCCCGCATCCTTTGTGGCTGCTGGTAACAAGGGTTATGGAATCATGGCAATTCCTTTGGCAGGTGGGAAAATGGCTGAGTTAATTAAGCTATATCGAGATGCCTGGAAGTCCGCTGGTCATCCAGGCCAGGGTCGGGTAATGTTGGCTTTTCACATGTTCTGTGCCCCAACGGCTGAGAAAGCGATCGCAATTGCTCGTCAACCCTTGAACGACTATTTGAAATCTTTGGTAGAAGCGGCTTCTGATTGGTTAATGGATACCCATTCGGCGGACTATCATAGCTACGACAAAATCATTGCTGGACTAAAGCAGGAAACCTTTGAATCTCAGGTAGAGAAGGGAGCTGCTTGGATTGGTACACCTGAACAATTGCAATATACTATCCGTAGCTACTATGAACAAGTTGGGGGCTTTGACTTGGCTTCTATGCAGGTTAACTTTAACACCATTTCCGTAGAAAATGCTGCCGCTTCGATGAGGCTTTTTGCTAAGGAAGTGATGCCTTGTTTTTGTTAAAATAGATTTGATTCAATTTCAGTTCAGGGGTACAATAAATGACGGATCCACTCTCTTTGTCCAAACTACTAAGCCCTTTTGAATTAGGTGATTTATCTTTAAAAAACCGAGTAGTAATGCCTCCTTTAACTAGAGGTAGAGCAGTTAATCTGGGTATTCCCAATGATTTAATGGTGGAATATTATACTCAAAGAACTGGAGTAGGTCTAATTATCACTGAAGGGACTTTTATTTCCCCTCAAGCTAACGGTTGGGTAAATGCTCCTGGTATTTATACTCTGGAACACACTGAAGGGTGGAAAAAAGTTGTTAGTGGTGTACACTCTAAGAATACGCCATTATTTTTGCAGCTTTGGCACTGTGGTCGGGCTTCTCATAGTAGTTTCCATGATGGTAAGCTAGCTGTTGCTCCTTCAGCCATTAAAATTAACGAAGAATATGTTCATACCCCTCAGGGAAAACAGCCTCACGAAACCCCACGAGCCCTGGAAACTGAAGAAATACCCCAAATAGTAGAAGACTATAAAAAAGCGGCTGAAAATGCAAAACAGGCAGGTTTTGATGGGGTAGAAGTTCATTCAGCTAATGGTTATTTACTGGACTCTTTCCTGCAATCTAAAACCAACCAAAGAACAGATAACTATGGTGGTAGTATTGAGAATAGATATCGTTTACTCAAAGAAGTAATCGAAGCTGTAATAACTGTTTTTCCAGTCAATCGAGTGGGGGTTCGTTTGTCTCCTAATGGTGTATTTAATGATATGGGGTCTGTGGATTATCGTGAAACCTTTCTTTATGTAGCTAAAGAGTTAAACAGTTATGGGTTAGCTTATATCCATATATTAGATGGATTGGAGTTTGGATTTCATGAATTAGGAGAACCCATGACTTTGGCTGAGTTTAAAAACGTTTTTGATGGTCCAATTATTGGTAATTGCGGCTATACTCAAGAAACAGCCGAAGCGGCAATTCAAGAAGGTTTGGCAGATTTAGTTGCTTTCGGAAGACCGATTCTGAGTAATCCAGATTTGGTTGATCGCTTCGCTAATAATTGGCCTCTCAATCCTATTCCAGATGTGAAACTTTGGTATTCTCCAGGTAAAGAAGGTTATACTGACTTTCCTACTTATAAGACGGAAAACTAGCGAAGTTCTTACTAAGGTAAGCATATGCGCTACGCGCACGCTACGCGAACAGCGGTCAGCGGTCAGTTGTCAGCTAATCCATCCCAGGCTCCAAGCTTGGTAAGTATTCAGCTATCAGCATATGCGCTACGCGCATATGCTTACGAAGCTTGTACCACGAGTCATGGACTTTTCCCCAGACTTTCAATTCTCATTAATCTCGAACTATTAATTTTCTCGTTCTAGGTTTATTTTAAGCACCGATCTAGTAGCGTGAGCTTTTAGCTGACGGCTGTTCGCGTAGCGTGAGCTAAAAGCTCACGGCTGACGGCTGAATACTTACAATTAAACCAAGTTTAGCATCCGTATTTGATTAGTATGGATCATCAAATGAAGTAACAACATTTGCTTCTAACCACTTAGCGTTCGCGTAGCGTGACGTTCCGTCAATCGCATTTTGGCTTTCTTGGTCTGTTGCTAACCTTTCCATCATTACCACAACATCCATTTCTGGGACATCTAGAGAAT